>NZ_JALFPR010000088.1:0-11125 GCF_022785585.1 Oliverpabstia sp.
TTTCTTACTCCGGAGATATATCCAGGAATGTGATAGATTACCTGGTACAAAGCCAGCAGAACCGGCATCTGAACCAACAGCTGTACGCAGCTTCCTGTTGGAGATACACCATATTTCTGATATACAGCACTGATCTCCTCATTCTGCTTCATCATAGAATCCTGGTCTTTTTTACCATTGTATTTCTTCTGGATCTTCTGGATCTCAGGCTGCATAACAGCATTTAACTTGGAAAATTTCTGCTGTTTGATCTGCAACGGAGTCATCAGAAGATATACAACCAGTGTAAATAAAATAATGGACAAACCGATGTTTGTGATCCCGATCAGTTCAAGACCGCTGTATATCACATTGATCATCCATCCCAGAATTTCACTTACCCATCCGATAATAGGCATCGAAACCTTCGTCATTACGATATTCAATTATGTTTCCTCCTTAAATGTAATTCCCATTACATCAATCTACGGAACCGGATCCACTCCGCCTTTGGAGAACGGATTACACCGTAAGATCCTCCATAGCGCTAAAAGAGAGCCCTTAAACGCTCCGTATTTTTCAATTGCCTCCAGTCCGTACTGCGAACAGGACGGAAAATAAGGACACTTGGTACTCTTTAAAGGGGAAATATATTTCTGGTAGAATCTGATTCCTTTAATCAATATTGCTTTCATGTTCTTCCTTTTCTACAAGGTGATGTAACCTGCCAAGGTGTAGGAATGCACTCTCAATCTCACGAAACGTTCTCTCTTTTGCACTCACGCGGGCTACCACAACAATATCAAACCCTCTACGAAATACATCCTCATGCAGCCGGTAACTTTCTCTTACCAGTCTGCAGAGCCGGTGGCGCACTACACTGTTGCCCACTTTTTTACTGACGGAGATTCCGATTCTGTTTTTCCCCAGCTGATTCTCTCTTGCATACATGACTAAATATTTATTTACATAAGATGTTCCTGTTTTATATACCAGCTGAAAATCTCTGTTCTTTTTTAAGCTCTCTGCATCTTTATATTTCATAGAAATTCCTTACCTTTAAAGAAAATTTTTTTAAATCTTTTAGATAGAAGAAAAGACCACAATGTATGCGGTCTTATGTCTTATGCTGATAAGCTTTTTCTTCCTTTTAATCTTCTGGCAGCCAGTACTTTTCTGCCACCTTTTGTACTCATTCTTGCTCTGAATCCGTGAACTTTTGCTCTGGATCTCTTTTTCGGCTGAAATGTCATTTTCATATCTAAGGCACCTCCTTTAATATCCATTATTCGGTTATGATCGTCTTTTCATGTATGTCAGAAAACATCGTTTCAATTATATTCATAAATAAATGCTACGTCAAGTAAAATCGCCGTTTTTTCCTGATTTTTTTCAATTTATCGCTAAAATAAGTATCTCCTGCTCCTGCTGTTCCCGCAGATAATACTGCCCTGGATAGAACACTGCTGATTCCCATATTCGGTTACACACATCTTTACACCGACTGTACACATGGTTTACGTAAGTTATCCACCCGATGTGGATAACTTGTGGATAACTACTGTATTTGATGTGTATACATTTTGGACAATTCCCATAATTCCCTGTTTTTCTGTCTTTTTCTATGTGCATAACTTCCGCTGCCTTTTTATTTATCCACGGGATAAGTATTTGTCCTTTGTTTTTTTATCGACTTATCCACATTTAGTCGTTGCTAAAATCCACATTTTATTATAAGATATGGTAGAGAAAGTAGCTCGTTCTATCAGCTGCCTTGCACTTATGGAGGAAATCATGAACATTATTTACGAAAAATGGGACGAAATATTGGAAACAGTAAAGACAGAACACGAATTATCAGATGTCTCTTTTAAAACCTGGTTAAAACCGCTGACGATTCACAGTATCGATGACCAGGTGGTTACCATACTGGTTCCTTCTCAGCAGGTTGGACTTAACTATATCAGCAAAAAGTACGCCCTCCCACTGAAAGTTGCTATTTCAGAACTAACCGGGTCCGACTACGACATTAAGTTCGTCCTGCCGGAAGATATACAAAATGTAGAAAAAGACGTCCCTGTTTCTACTAATTATAATACCAGCATGGAAATAGCAAACCTGAATCCAAAATACACCTTCGATACCTTTGTCGTCGGAAGCAACAACAAATTTGCCCATGCTGCATCCTTGGCCGTAGCAGAATCTCCGGGAGAAATCTACAATCCTCTCTTTTTATATGGAGGTGTTGGTCTTGGAAAGACTCATCTGATGCATTCCGTTGCACACTTTATATTAGAAAGAAATCCTTCCACCAAGATTCTGTATACCACCAGTGAGGAATTCACAAATGAACTGATCGAAGCAATCCGAAACGGTAACAATACCGCAATGACAAAATTCCGTGAAAAGTACCGAAACATCGATGTTTTACTGATCGATGATATCCAGTTCATCATCGGAAAAGAATCTACACAGGAAGAATTTTTCCATACCTTTAATGCTCTGCACAGTGCTAAAAAACAGATCATTATCTCCAGTGATAAACCACCAAAAGATATGGAAATTCTCGAAGATCGTATCCGTTCTCGTTTTGAATGGGGACTGTTGGCTGATATTTCTTCTCCTGACTACGAGACCCGTGTTGCGATTCTCCGGAAAAAAGAAGAAATGGACGGTTACAACCTGGATGATTCCATTATTGAATATATTGCCAAGAACATTAAGTCCAATATTCGTGAACTGGAAGGATCTTTAAATAAAATTATCGCTTATGCAAACCTGGAAAAACGGGAAGTTACGATGGAGCTGGCCGAAACCGTACTGAAAGATATCATCTCTCCAAATGATAAGAAGATCATCACTCCGGAATATATCATCAATGCTGTGGCCGAACATTATGACATCACACCGGAGGATATTATTGGTACAAAAAGAAACAGTAAAGTCGTCTATCCTCGGCAGATTGCCATGTATCTTTGCCGTGAGCTGGCCAATATTCCGCTGAAATCCATCGGTCAGTGTATGGGAAATCGTGATCATACAACTATCATGCACGGTTGCGACAAAATCGAACAGGAATTACAGAATTCACAGACAACTCAAAAAGCAATTGAAATTCTGAAGAAAAAACTTCAGCCGGGAAATTAAATGCCCTTCCTAGAAAGTATGAGTTATCCACATTCTGTTTGTGAATTCCCTGTGTATGTTGTGTGGACAAAGTAATCGGGCTTCGGGCATCCACAAATCATACACAGACATCTTCTACAGGATGCACACAGTTATCCAATGGAAAATTCCTTATATTTTCGGGGCTGATACTACTTTTACACATTTTCACAGCCCCTACTACGAATACTACGAATTTCTTATTATTTTTTTATACATGAGCCCTCGGGTTCAGGGAAGGAAGTTATTCACATTATGAAATTAATCTGTGCCAAAAACGAATTATTAAAGAGCGTCAACATTTCACTGAAGGCTGTTTCTTCTAAAACAACCATGCCCATTCTAGAATGTATTCTGATAGATGCTTCTGCAACGGAAATCACTTTTACCTCTAATGATATGGAACTGGGTATTGAAACAAAAGTGAAAGGTATCATTGAAGAAAAAGGTATTGTTGCTCTTGATGCAAAACTTTTTTCTGATATTATCCGTAAACTTCCGGACAGTGATGTCTGCATTCAAACAGATACTAACCTGAATACAACAATTACCTGTGAAAAAGCAAAATTCACAATTCCAGGAAAATCTGGAGATGATTTCGCTTATCTGCCAGTTATTGAACGTAGCGAAGGTATTGAAATCTCGCAGTTTACATTAAAAGAGGTGATTCGTCAGACAATATTCTCAATTGCCGCAAATGAAAATAACAAACTAATGACCGGCGAACTCTTTGAAATGAAAGAAAATATCTTGAAAGTAGTTTCACTGGACGGTCACCGGATCGCTATTCGGAAAATTGAATTGAAAAACAATTACCCTTCAAGAAAGGTTGTCGTTCCTGGAAAGACATTAAATGAAATCAGCAAGATCCTTTCGGGTGAAGTAGAAGATCAGGTAAAGATTTTCTTTACAGACAATCATATTGTTTTTGAATTTGATGATACAGTAGTTGTTTCCAGACTAATCGAAGGAGAATATTTCCGGATCGATCAAATGCTTTCCAGCGATTATGAGACAAAAGTGAAGATTAATAAACGGGAATTCCTCGATTGTATCGACCGTGCCACACTTTTTGTAAAAGAAGGTGACAAAAAACCGATCATTATTACGATCGATGATACCGGTATGCAGCTGAACATCAATTCCCAGATGGGTTCCATGAATGAAGAAATCGATATCGATAAAGAAGGAAAAGATATTATGATCGGATTCAATCCAAAGTTTCTAATCGACGCGCTGAAAGTGATCGATGATGAAGAAATTTCTATTTATCTGGTCAATCCCAAGGCTCCTTGTTTCATCAAAAACGAAGAAGAATCCTATATTTATCTGATTCTTCCGGTGAATTTTAATACCGCACGGTAAGAAAGTGAGAAAAAATGGAAATAATTAAACTGAGAGACGAATATATCAAACTCGGGCAGGCGTTGAAAGCTGCGAACCTGGTGGAAGACGGCGTGGAAGCAAAACTGGTGATCCAGGATGGTTTAGTAAAGGTAAACAACGAGGTTGACATAAGACGAGGACGAAAATTATACGACGGAGATGTGGTTTCTTTTGACGGACAGGAACTGCGGATTGAAAAATAAAAAGTATGTACATTGAATCGTTGGAATTGAAAAATTTTCGAAACTATGAGGAACTGTCTATTGTTCTGGACCCGGGGACGAATATCCTTTATGGAGATAATGCTCAGGGGAAGACAAATGTGCTCGAGGCTGTTTATCTTTGCGGAACCACAAAATCTCACAGGGGAAGTAAGGATAAAGAGATGATCCGGTTTGAACAGGACGAGTCACATATCAGGATGATGGTAAAGAAGGATGGTGTATCGCATAAGATCGATATGCATCTGAAAAAAAATAAAGCCAAAGGCATCGCCATCGACGGGATTCCGATCAGGAAAGCAGCAGAACTTTTCGGCATCGTGAATCTTGTGGCATTCTCTCCGGAAGACCTGAATATCATCAAAAACGGGCCTTCCGAGAGGAGAAGATTTATGGATTTGGAACTTTGTCAGTTAAATAAAGTTTACTTACAGGAGCTGACGAGTTATAATAAGGTGTTAAATCAGCGAAATAAGCTGTTAAAAGACATCGGTTTTCAGCCCGGATTGACGGAGACGTTGGATGTGTGGGATATGCAGCTGGTTTCTTACGGGAAGAAGATCATTTCTCTGAGAAGGCAGTTTATGGAAGAACTGGGAGAGATTATCCGGCAGATCCACAGCAACCTGACCGGGAAGAAAGAAGAGATCCGGCTGTTGTATGAACCGGATGTGGAAGAGAAAGTATTTGAAGAAAAACTGCAGAGTGCGAGAGAAAAAGATCTTCGTTTCCGTGTGACGTCCGTAGGTCCTCACAGAGACGATTTTTGTGTACAGACCAACGGAATCGATATTCGAAAGTATGGTTCTCAGGGGCAACAGCGTACGGCAGCTCTTTCTTTAAAAATGTCAGAAATCTATCTGGTGGAAAAGGTGACGAAGGATCATCCGGTCCTTCTTCTGGACGATGTGTTGTCGGAGCTTGACAGCAGCAGGCAGAATTATCTGCTGCAGAGCATTCACAATATCCAGACGGTGATCACATGTACTGGTCTGGATGAACTGATCGAGAATAATTTTTCGATTGACAGAGTATTTCGGGTGACCGAAGGAAAAATTGATTTTTAAATAAAAATTTAGGAGGATAAGGATGAGTACAGAATACGGAGCAGATCAAATCCAGATATTGGAAGGTTTGGAAGCGGTCAGAAAAAGACCCGGTATGTACATCGGAAGTACATCGATCCGCGGACTTCATCATCTGGTCTATGAGATTGTAGATAATGCAGTTGATGAGGCACTGGCTGGATTTTGTGATGTAATCGATGTCAAAATTCAGGAAGATAATTCCATTACCGTCATAGATAACGGAAGGGGTATCCCTGTGGGAATCAATCACAAAGCGGGGATTCCGGCCGTGGAAGTTGTATTCACCATCCTTCATGCAGGAGGAAAATTTGGCGGTGGAGGATACAAGGTATCCGGAGGACTTCATGGGGTAGGTGCATCCGTAGTCAATGCACTTTCCGAGTGGCTGGAAGTTACGATCTACCATGAGGGCAAGGTATACCGTCAGAGATATGAACGGGGAAAAACCATATACAAATTAAAAGTCATCGGAGAGTGTGAGCAGGAAAAAACAGGAACTATGGTATCGTTTCTGCCGGATAAAGAGATTTTTGAAGAAACGGTGTTTGATTTTGATACCCTGAAACAGAGATTCCGTGAGATGGCATTTTTGACCAAAGGATTAAAAATCCGTCTTACTGATGAGCGTGGAGAAAAGGAACTGGTCAAAGAGTTTCATTACGAGGGCGGAATCAAAGAATTCGTTACGTACTTAAATCGTAGTAAGGAAGCGTTATATCCGGAAATTATCTACTGTGAGGGAAACAAAGACGGCGTGGCGGTGGAAGTGGCGATGCAGCATAACGATTCCTACAATGAAACCACCTATGGATTTGTTAATAACATCACCACACCGGAAGGCGGAACCCATGTAGTTGGATTTCGTAATGCATTGACAAAGACTTTTAATGAGTATGCCAGGAAAAACAAACTGTTAAAAGAAAACGAAAAACTGGCAGGGGAAGATATCCGTGAGGGTCTGACCGCCATCATCAGTGTAAAAATTGAAGAACCGCAGTTTGAAGGACAGACAAAACAGAAGCTGGGTAACAGTGAGGCGAGAGGTGCAGTGGATGCGGTGGTAAGCAGAACGCTGGAGATTTTTCTGGAGCAGAATCCGTCTGTGGCAAAAACCATCGTGGACAAATCTGTACTGGCACAACGTGCCAGAGATGCGGCGAGAAAAGCCCGTGATCTGACCAGACGAAAATCTGCACTGGAAGGATTGTCTCTTCCGGGAAAACTGGCAGACTGTACGGATAAAGATCCCAAAAACTGTGAGATCTACATCGTAGAGGGGGATTCTGCCGGCGGTTCTGCCAAGACAGCGAGAAGCCGTGCAACCCAGGCGATCCTGCCGCTTCGTGGAAAAATCCTGAATGTGGAGAAAGCCCGTCTGGATCGAATCTACGGCAATGCGGAGATCAAAGCCATGATCACTGCATTTGGTACCGGTATCCATGAAGATTTCGATATTTCCAAACTGCGGTATCACAAGATCATCATCATGACCGATGCCGATGTGGACGGTGCACATATTGCTACCCTGATGTTGACGTTCCTGTATCGTTTTATGCCGGAACTAATCAAACAGGGATATGTGTATCTGGCGCAGCCACCGCTGTATAAAATTGAGAAAAATAAGAAAATCTGGTATGCATACGACGATAAGGAACTGGATAATATCCTGACTGAGATCGGAAGAGACGGTAACAACAAGATCCAGCGATACAAAGGTCTGGGTGAGATGGATGCGGATCAGCTGTGGGAGACCACCATGGATCCGGAGCGAAGAGTGCTTCTTCGTGTGACCATGGACGATGAGACTTCATCGGAACTTGACCTTACTTTTACCACTCTGATGGGAGATAAAGTAGAACCGCGTCGTGAGTTCATAGAGGAAAATGCATTAAAAGTTAAAAATCTTGATATTTAATCCAAAGGATGAAAAAGATAACTGTTCAGTAAGAAATATTCCTTGAAGGTACTGAACAGTTACGAATAGGAGAAAAAGATGGAAGACAATATTTTTGACAAGGTTCATGAGGTGGATCTGAAAAAGACAATGGAAGAATCGTATATCGATTATGCCATGAGTGTCATCGCATCCCGTGCGCTGCCGGATGTCAGAGACGGATTAAAGCCGGTACAGCGAAGAGTACTGTTCTCTATGATTGAATTGAACAACGGTCCGGATAAACCACACAGAAAATGCGCACGTATCGTTGGTGATACCATGGGTAAATATCATCCGCACGGTGACAGTTCTATCTATGGAGCCCTGGTTAATATGGCACAGGACTGGTCCACCCGTTATCCGCTGGTTGACGGCCATGGAAATTTCGGTTCTGTGGATGGAGACGGCGCGGCTGCCATGCGATATACTGAGGCGCGTCTGAGTAAAATTTCCATGGAGATGCTTGCGGATATCAATAAAAATACCGTGGACTTTGCTCCGAACTTTGATGAAACAGAAAAAGAGCCGACGGTACTTCCGGCCCGTTATCCGAACCTTCTGGTAAACGGTACCTCCGGAATCGCGGTAGGTATGGCGACCAACATTCCGCCACATAACTTAAAAGAGATTATTGCTGCGGTGGTGAAGATCATTGATAATATCGTGGAAGAAAACCGGGATACCGAGATCGAAGAGATCTTAAAGATTGTAAAAGGACCGGACTTTCCAACCGGAGCAACGATCCTTGGAACCAGAGGTATCGAGGAAGCGTACCGGACAGGCCGCGGCAAGATCCGTGTCCGCGCAGTGTCGAATATTGAGACATTACCAAACGGAAAGAGCCAGATTATTGTTACGGAACTTCCGTATCTGGTCAACAAAGCCAGACTGATCGAAAAAATCGCAGATCTGGTAAAAGAAAAGAAAATAGACGGTATCACCGCTTTGAATGACCATTCCAGCAGAGAAGGTATGCGTATCTGCATCGAACTGCGAAGAGATGTCAATGCAAATGTACTGTTAAACAAACTGTATAAACATACGCAGTTACAGGATACTTTTGGTGTGATCATGCTGGCACTGGTCAACAACCAGCCGAAGGTCATGAATCTGATGGAGATACTGAAACATTATCTGGCTCATCAGGAAGAGGTTGTGACCAGAAGAACCCAGTACGATCTGAACAAAGCAAGAGAACGTGCTCATATTCTGGAAGGGCTCTTAAAGGCGTTGGATAATATCGATGAAGTGATTCGTATCATCCGTGGTTCTGAGAATACTCAGGTGGCAAAAGCCAGATTGATGGAACGTTTTGAACTTTCCGATGCACAGGCACAGGCCATCGTAGATATGCGTCTTCGTACACTGACCGGTCTGGAAAGAGAAAAACTGGAAGCAGAATACAAAGAACTGATGGCTCGTATCCGCAGACTGGAAGCCATCCTGGCAGACAGAAATCTGCTGCTTCGCGTGATACGCGAGGAGATCCTTGCTATCAGTGAAAAGTACGGTGATGAGAGAAAGACAGCCATCGGATTTGACGAGTTCGATATTTCCATGGAGGATATGATTCCGAATGAAAATACCGTCATTACCATGACAAAATTAGGCTATATCAAACGAATGACCGTAGATAATTTCCGAAGCCAGAACCGTGGCGGCAAGGGTATCAAGGGTATGCAGACTATCGAGGACGATTATATCGATGAACTGCTGATGACAACGACCCATCATTATCTGATGTTCTTTACCAACATGGGTAAAGTGTACCGCCTGAAAGCATATGAGATTCCGGAAGCAGGAAGAACTGCCCGTGGTACGGCAATCATCAACCTGTTACAGTTACAGGCGGGCGAGAAGATCACAGCGGTTCTGTCCCTGAAAGATTACAGCCAGGGTCAGTACCTGTTCATGGCAACCAAGAGCGGTATCGTGAAGAAAACACCGATCCAGGATTATGCAAATGTCAGAAAGACAGGTCTTGCGGCTATCTCTCTGAAAGATGACGATGAACTGATCGAAGTAAAATTCACAGATAACAAGAAAGATATCATTCTGGCAACCAAATACGGTCAGTGTATCCGCTTTAAAGATACGGATGTCAGAAGCACCGGAAGAGTATCCATGGGTGTTCGTGGTATCAACCTTAGTGACGGGGATGAAATCATCGGCATGCAGCTGTGCTCCCAGGGTGATTACCTTCTGATCGTATCGGAAAAAGGTATGGGTAAACGTACCTCCATGAGCGAATTCTCCGTACAGAATCGTGGCGGAAAAGGTGTGAAATGCTATAAGATTACTGAAAAGACCGGTAATGTGGTAGGGGTAAAGGCAGTCAATGATGACAATGAAGTAATGATGATCACCACCGAAGGAATCATTATCCGGATTGCCTGCTCGGATATCTCAATTCTGGGAAGAATCACATCTGGTGTCAAACTGATGAACCTGGATGAGAAAGTTTCTGTTGCGAGTATCGCAAAAGTACGGGAAAAAGAAGAAAATACAGAAGTAAACGAACAGGAAGATACGGAGTCTGAAGAATGAAACGAATTCTGTTAATGGTGTTACGGAATCTGTGGTTTGTTCCGTATGGCTGGTTTAAACTGTGCTATACGGCAGCCCACGTAGAAAAATACACCGAAGAAGAAAGATATCAGATATTAAAAATGATCGACCGCCGGGCGAATATCGGCGGTCGTATCACCATCGATGCCTATGGAGTGGAAAACATCCCGAAGCAGGATGGATTCATGTTTTTTCCAAACCATCAGGGGCTATATGATGTGTTGGCAATACTCGAAGTCTGCCCACGTCCGTTTTCGGTAGTGATGAAAAAAGAAGTGGAGAATGTACCGTTCTTAAAACAGGTCTTTGCCTGCATGAAAGCCATTCCGTTAGATCGAAATGATCTACGTCAGGGGTTGCAGGTGATCAAACAGGTAGCAGAAGAAGTGAAAGAAGGCCGGAACTATCTGATCTTTGCCGAGGGAACCAGAAGCCGGAAGGGAAATCAGCTTCTGGACTTTAAAGGCGGGAGTTTTAAAAGTGCAGTCAAAGCCCAGTGCCCCATCGTGCCGGTGGCTCTGATCGATTCGTACAAATCCTTTGATACGAATTCTATTAAGAAGCTGACGGTACAGGTACATTTTCTGGAGCCAATCCCGTATGAAAAATACCAGGGGATGAAGACAACGGAGATTGCGGCGATGGTAAAACAACGAATCGAAGAAACAATTAAAGAATTTGAAGAAATGTAAAAAATACCGTTGACAAATGTAAAATGTTTTAGTATAATTGATTTTGCTCACTGAGTAATCAGTGACGTGCAGAAGTACTCAAGTGGCTGA
>NZ_JALFPR010000111.1:0-20203 GCF_022785585.1 Oliverpabstia sp.
AAATCCTGGCTATCCAGGGTCAGGTTCGGATTATAGAACGGATCGCCGTTCTTCAGGATATCGGGCCAGCGTTTCTCAAACGTAGCAATCTCCTGATTGAATCTTGCCACTTTCTCCGGAGTATCTTCCAGTCCTCGGGATTTGGATTCGTAATGATACAGTTCCGCATATGGATTGTACACGATCAGATATCCTGCCTGTCGAAGTTTCATACAGAAATCAATATCGTTAAATGCCACCTGCAGTTCTTCACTCAAACCACCGACTTTCTCAAACGCTTCCCGTTTTACCATCATACAAGCCGCAGTCACCGCACTGTAAACCTGTGCACAGATGATCCGGTGGCAGTACCCGGTAAATCCACGCTTCTGCTGTACAAAACAGTGGCCGGCGATTCCACCGAAACCGATGACCACGCCGGCATGCTGGATCGTATCATCTTCGTAATACAGTCTCGCACCCACAGCACCCACATCTTCTCTGGTACAGTAACCAAGCAGTTCCTCCAAACAATCGTCGTTGATGATCTCGGTATCGTTGTTTAGTAGCAGGAAATACTCTCCTTTGGCATACTGCACACCGAAATTATTGATGGCAGAATAATTAAAGTGGCCTTTATAATACACCACATGCACTTTCGGATTAACCGCTTCAAGCTGCTCGTAATATGCAAAAGTTTCTTTTTCTTCGCTGTTGTTCTCCACGATAATATATTCATAATTGGTATATGTGGATTTTGCTTCGATTGAATCGATACACCGTTTCAGATCATCAATATGATCTTTATTCGGAATAATGATCGAGATCAGTGGATCATAATCCCGCAGGAATTTTGTCCGATAGAGTCCCAGGAACTCTCCCTTGCTCACTTCCACTTTAACACCGATCCGGTCATA
Organism: Oliverpabstia sp.; assembly: GCF_022785585.1. Classification (NCBI taxonomy): domain Bacteria; kingdom Bacillati; phylum Bacillota; class Clostridia; order Lachnospirales; family Lachnospiraceae; genus Oliverpabstia; species Oliverpabstia sp. Next base: position 897 of record NZ_JALFPR010000111.1, read on the forward strand.
ATGCGCCTGCACCGCCCGTTGTCCCGCATCAAATGCATACAGCTTGCTCTCCGGATTCTCCGATGTGGAATCTTCATGGCATCGCCAGTGATACAGGATCTTCGGAATATGATGGATCTTTTCCGATCCCGCATGTTCCACACAACGGAAGATAAAGTCATAATCCTGCGCTCCGTCAAACTCTCTGCGTAACATTCCGACCTCATCAATCAACGTTTTCTTCGCCACAAACAAATGGCAGATATAATTGACCGTACACAGCAGATCCACGTTATAATCCGGTTTGAAATGTGGCTGGAAGAACTTGTGTCCGTCCATCGTCATCTTATCTTCATCCGAATATAGAACCTCTGTTTCCGGTTTCTCATTCAGTACTTTCACACACTCATACAGGGCATGTGCCGTCAGTTCGTCATCATGATCCGCAAATACCACAAACTCACCCGTTGCCGCCTCGATCGCAGCATTCGTATTTTCTGATATCTGTAACTTTTCCTGATGATCGATGACTTTGATTCTGCTCTCTTCCTTCTGTAACTGTTTTAACAGTTCCCGAATCGGAGAATCCGCACCGCTTCCGTCAGACAGGCAGAGTTCCCATTTGCCATAAGTCTGCGCCTGCAGAGATTCCACCAGCGCACGGAGATATTTTTCCGGTGTTTTATAAAGCGGTACAACCACACTGAAGGTCGGTTCCCAGGAAAAATGTTCTTTTCGCTGGTGTTCCAGTTCTGCTTTACTTGGCAGATGTTTCGGAAGCCATTTCTGATAGATCACAGCGGCTTTATTTTTATTTTTCACTTTTCCGACCACTTTTTGGGCAAGTGCTGCCGGACCGTGCAGTTTCAGATAACGGCTGCCCTTTTTGCAGTATTCATTTATCTTTTCTGCGGCAAGCTGTATCGGCTGCAGGTGAATCTGTCTTCTCACCCGTATCGAACCTGCCTCAAAAACAATATAAAATTCTTTCAGCTGCTGGTAGTGCAGTTCAAAAAAGAACCCACATTTTTCTTCTACCTCTGCCTCCGGATACTGATTCTGTACATCGACACGTTTCAGGTGCTGGATCTCACATGGAATTCTGTTTCCGCGGGAATTCTCCAGATAAACCTTTAGCGGTTTCGTATAAGCTGCCCAGCCACGCACCCGGCAGATGCCGAGTTTCCGGTCCACTTCGGAACTCTCAATGAAATACTGAGGCATACCCTGTCTTCTGATCAGCTGTTTTACCGGAATTGAAAACCAGACCTCTTTTTTCCCGTTCTCTTCCGCATAAACCACTAATTTTTTATACTGTTCCAGCTTATCAGGAAGTACAATCTCCATCTGAACACGAATCGCATCCACCAGATCCAGATCCTGAAATCGTTCCAGGGCACTGATACGCTCCTGCTGCTTCAGATTTACCTCCAGTGGTTTCCCGTCCAGCTCCGCTGCCGCGGTATGTTCCTTGGGCCAGGTGCCCTGCAGATGATAGGTTTTCTCATCTGAAAGATCAAATCTTTCTTTTTCTACTACGAATACTTCTCGCTGCATAGTAATTCCTCTCTTGCATCTTTTCCTGTATTCTGAGTTACATACTGACACATCACTTTTTTATGGGCTTTTTCACCCATCTGTACTCTGGCTGTCTTCTCCTCGATCAGCGTTGTGAGCGCTTTTTTCCACTCCTCCTTGTCACTGCAAAGCCAGCCATCCATACCATTTTCGATCACGCCTTCCATCTCCCGGTTTCTGCTCATCACTGATGGCACTTTCACCAGTGCGGCTTCCATCCATTTGTTTTCGGACTTACTACAATGGAAGATACTGTCCTCCAGCGGCATCAGATTGATATCGATGCCTGCCATAACAGAAGGTAACTGTTTCCAGTCCATAAACGGAAGTTTTTCCACCTTATTTCCGAATTTTTCCATTTTTCTGTCAGAGAGTACACCAACCAGCTTCAGCCGTACCTCCGGATGTTCCTTCATCACTTCCAGAAGTGCTTCTTCCGCCACCTCAAAGTCCTGATCATGAGTTTTCGATCCGCTGAAGTAACCGATGGAAATATGCTCCGGGTCTTTTTCCACCTGCTCTACTGCGTCATGGGACAGAATCTGCATCTCCATGCTTGCACAATTCCGGTTGATTACCACTGGTTTTCCCGGAAATTCTCTTCGGATCTCTCCCGCCAGTGTATCAGTGGAGGTAAAATAGCCATCACACAGTTCCATACAGGAATGGATCTGCTCCGTCGTCTTTTTAAAATCTTTATACTCACTTCCGGTCAGAAAATGCAGATAAGAGATTCTTTCGTAATCAAAGATCAGATCGTCAATGTCATAATACACGTTTAATCCGTTTTTTTTCGCCTGTTCCACTACCTTGCGCACCACATCTTCCCTGCTGCAACGGTAACATACAACTGCCCGGTACGCATCCCAGTCCAGATCTTTGACCTCATCCACCTGATAAAAATCCGATCCGTAACCCTGATAATGCAGCTGTTCCCGGAAATGCTCCACCCGGTAACGGGAAGCAAACGAAATTTCCTCACCCACAAACAGGATCTTCTTTTCGCGTACAGGTATTTGTTGCCACTTTAGTGTATGTTCTGCAAACTCCTGCAATTCTTTAAGAGCCGATTTTGCATCCGTCTCTTTCAGAACCAGACCTTTTTCGTAATGTTTTACACGCTCCACCGGCGCACCAATCGGGAATACAGCAACCGGCATATGCATGGACATAATCTCTGAAGTTGTATACGAGAAGGTCTCCGGCCAGATAGACGGGATAAAGAACAGATCAATATCTTCTTCCATCGTCAGTCTTGGAAGTTCATCTCTGGTATATCTTCCCGTACAGGAGAATACCGGACTGTCGATTTCTTCATCCGACACCCCGATCAGTTTCATTCGGATGTTCAGGTTCTGCGCCTCGATCTCTTTTATCATCTCCTTGACAACATCCAGACCTTTTTTATAACACAGCACACCGAGCAGACCAATGTTCAGTGTCCTGGTCGTCTTCACCTTCTTATCCAGTGCCGTCACATAATGCGGCTTGTGTGGCAGCACATGTAACTGATACAGATAAGGATAGGTCTTTTTAAATATCTGTGCCGTATCATCAGAGAATGCCAGAATCTCATCACACCGGGATAAAAACTCCCTCCAGTGTGTTCTCCATGCGGTTCCGGACTCATAGTCCAGACATGCATTGCTTCGGTTTGCCGGGATACACTGGTTACAAATCTGTGCATCCGCGCCATGACAGTATTTCCCCTGAGCATCCATCAGATTTACCGCCGGACACATGAAGAAAAAGTCATGAAGCAACATCTTCAGATGTGCCTGATGTTTTTCTTTCAGTTCAAGAATCTGATCCAGAACCTTATAGATTTTCTGATAAGTTACCAGTTCGTTGATCCAGATTTCATCCACTCTCGGAATCTCATCAAGGATCATCACCAGATCTTTGGCAAAATACTGAACCTTATATTTTTTGTATTCATATTCCAGATAATAGCGCATATTATCGATGTCAAACCGGACAGTCAGGAAACGCTTTCCTTCTTTCAGTGCCAGTTTACGTTTCTCAATCAGATATTCCGTGGCACCACCGCCGAGGTTATGATCAAAGGCAACAATCGTCGGTACATCCAGCAACTGATTTAACAGCTGTGTTTCCACATACAGTCGGATCGTTCTTGCCGGATCTCTCCGACAGAAAGCTGCCGTATCGCTGTTATAATTCGGATGTTTCTTCGCCAGTCTCTCCAGATGGCTCTTTAACAGCCGTAATTTTTCTTCGGAAGAAAAACTTCCGCCATGTTTGTGATAAACAAACAAATTTTCCACCTGTACATTGGTATATCCTGCCTGGATTGCCCGCTGACACCAGTCATTTTCTTCTCCGTATCCTTTGTCAAAGTTCTCCTCATCCAGAAGACCTACTTCTCTGATTGCTTCCAGATTCATACCCATGCAGAAACCGATACCTGTTGGCATGGTCGCATACTGCGGACGGATCTGGCGAAAAGCATCATCGATCTGCCATAATGGCATGCCTTCAAAGATCACATTATCCTCACAGAAATTAGGAAAGCTGCAGATGGTTCCGCAGGTCGTAAACGGTGTGGAGGATGCTACTTTTTCTTTTGTAAAGATCGGCCACATCAGTCTCTCCAGCCATCCCTCCGGCACTTCCACATCGGTATTGACCAGTGCTACATGATGCTCTGCAATTGCAAGGGCACGGTTTACAGACGGGAGGAATCCCATATTTTTCTCATTTCGAAGCAGAACCGTTCCCTCATGTTCTGCCACGTATTGCTCCAGATATTCCCGTACTGCCGGATCCGGACTCTGATCGTCCACCAGAATCAGACGGTATTTCATCTTTGTCTTTTCAATCCCCGCAAACAGCTTGTCAAAATACTGTAAGCCGTTATAAATCGGGATGATAATATCTATCACTTCATCCGAAGGAATCTTCGCATCAAATACCGGCGTTTCTTCCAGATAACGTTCTTTAAAATATCGAATATTGCCGATGCTCTCCTGTCCCTCCAGGGTATACACCTGTATCTCATTACAACCCGGATCTGCAGGGATCTTGCATAACGGATATGCTTTTTCTCCGTCTACGGTGTCGTAAACAACTGCCACTTCCGTTTCCACTGGTGAATGCACCACCAGCACACAGGAAAATCCACAGGATTCTGCCTCCGGAATCTGTAAAACAGCTGCCACATCACTCCGATATACTATAGTAATCGGTTCTTCCGCCACCACTTCCCCGTTCTGTAAAAAAGCAAGATGCGTGTTCTCCATGGCGTACGCACGGTCAAATGCCCAGCCGATGATCTGCAGCACATTATTTTCATAGCTGAAGCTGTCGATACTTCCCACACAGCTCGATACCGGCTGTTCTGTCTGTTGATTTTCTGTAACCAGTGGGGCCACAGGACGTCCAAGCATCTTCTTCACCAGACGTTTTGCTCTCTGTTTCGGTCGATGCTGAAATTCCATGGCTGCCCGAAGTTCTTCCTGCCTTCTCTCTTCTTCGGCTTTTTTCGCTACTATCCGTTCTTCTTTTTGTATCCGCTGCTGAAGTTTTCTTTCTTCTTCCCGACGTACCGCTTCTTTTCGCTCCTCTTCCAGTTGGATTTCTTCTGCGATCTCTTTCTGCGACAGAAAACGAATTTGACCGGAAATTGTAATTTTCTTCAATTCTGACGGATCCGTCACATGGATAAAATATCCGCCTGCCAGATTCAGGAACACTACCGCATCCGCCGCCTTGTCGATCCGCATACCAAACGGAATTAACTCCCCATGGCATCCACAGTCAAGTACTTCCACTTTCACCTCACAGAACGTATCACTTAACAGATTCCAGCGGATTCCGCAGATATTTTCTACTTTCTGCAGATCAAACGTAACCTGAAATCTTCCCCGATCCAATTCCACCGCCGTCTCAATACTGTTCTCTTCCGACAGCCCAGAACCTGTATCATAATACAGTTTGCTGCGAAATCGCTTTTTCTCCTGACATGCGCGCACAGTTTCTGACAGATCCACCGGAATTCTCTCTTTCCGGTATACATCCAGCGAATCGCTGCCAACATATTCATAAGTAAAATGCATTGTCCATGCCAGGAAAATTTCGCTGTCCGATGGCTCTATACCAAATTCGTGATTCATATCGTCCTGTGTATACAGCGCGCCCAGTTTCGGGATTCGGTAATACAGTTCATGGATCATTCTCCACATGATAAAGGCAACCGGAACCGGAAAGTCAAAAGTCCATTCATAGTCAATGATTTCATAATCATCTCCGAACTCAAAGATATTCGCACAGATCAGATCAATGTTTGCCGGACTTACGCATTCATAATATTCCTTGCCCGGATGTTCTCCAAACACTTCCTTAAAAACTTTCGTCTGGTACTCCGGTTCTTTTTTCCGCTGTGCGAACACATGCTCATATACATGTTTCAGGGTTCTCAGAATCTCATCTGTCTGTTCTTTCTCCACAAGATCACGAATTCTGTCTTCAAGTGTTTTCCCGCTCAATACCGGATACACGATTCCCCCATTCTCATATCTGCACGGAAGATTACGAAATCCTTTTCCTGGTTTCTGCGCTCCTGTTTTTTTCAGTCCTGCTATAAAGTTTTCTGCCTCCGGGCACAGTGGTTTTTTCTCTGCCCACACACTTTCCTCTTTCCGCACCAGCTGGGTCAGGGTTCGAAACTCTTTCCTGCGGCCCTGATTCAGTTTTACATATAAAATTTCTTCTTTTTCTTCAAGTTCCTGTTTTCCTGCAACCAGAAGAAAAGAATTCACAAAACGGTCCGCGATCTGTTCTTTTTTCATTGCCTCGATACCGGCGCTTTCTGAAAACAGATCCACGGTTTTGTCCGTGTAGATCGGATAATTATTCCCATAATGATTGGTGGTCAGTGATGCATCCGTAAAGATCTCCGTTGGAAATTTATAATCCGGATACGGGTAATAAAATTTTTGAAAAGGAAATCCGCTTTTTTTCACAAGTTCCTGCAATTCTGTTTTGGAAAATGTTCTGACACTGTGATTTCCCGGATAACCATTGATTCCAAAGAAGGGAATGTCCGTATGATCTTCCGGGGCCCCGGCAAAATACTTCATTCCCAGCTTATTCTCAATTGCGATCAGCAATTTTCCTGTATTTTTCAAGTAAGAACCCATTTTTCCTAAAAATGTCTCATACGGTGTATCGCCCTCTGTGAAGCTCATGGCATATTCCAGTACTCCGTTGACTACCACATAGTCATACTGCTGCCCCAGATCCATGTCATTGAGATTTCCCACCATGATGGTCAGATTATTTTTTTTCTCATTGCGGTAATAATTGATCTGTGCTCTTCTTTTCGAGAGTTCCACAGATGTAACCTGACCTGCTTTTTCACAGAGCGTACCTGTGATTGCACCACAGCCCGCACCGATCTCCAGAACACTGTCCGATTTTTTGATCGGATACCAGTTCAGTATATTTGCTCGCAGATCTGAGAAGTGATAGATCACAGGAAAAGAAACCTGCTCACTGGAAAGATCCTCACAGGTTACTCCTTCTTTTGCCATCTTAAGCATCTGTTCTTCAATATCTCCATCTGAATACAGATCTTTTTGCGTATAATACTCTAAGTTCAGTATTGCCATTCTTTTCCTCCTCAGTTACTTTAACGTGACCTTTGAGAACAGATCAAAATATCCGACAGCTTTCTTATCCGTAATGACTGTCAGATTACATACATCATACAACCGGTGGAACACGGTAAAATCACCATCCCGGTAACCGGTACATCCCAGACACAGCATATATTCTCCGGCCTCTAACGGCATCTTCTGTGTAAAGGTGATCCGTCTGGTTTCTCCCGCCTTCTGTGTACCTACCGGTGTATTCTCATACATCGTATTGGTTCCGGTGATCTCCGTTCCTTTCAGATCTTTGATCGTGAAAGCAAAAATCGGTTCCTGGATCGTTTCATGAAAATGAATCTTCATATCCACGGAAAATTCTTCTCCCTTTTCAATCACATTCGTAACCATTCCGGACTTATCACGAATTGCAAAGTCCTGAATTTCTGCTAATTTACTTCCATATTCCAGTACTTTTGGATTCAGATTTAACTGATCTTTCGTACTCTTTTCTTCTTGTACCTCTGGCGTTTCTTCCTGCGTAGTGTTCTGCTCCCCTGGTTCATCATACTGGTTCACCAGAACACGACGATACAGATTGACCATCTCTTTCGCATCGCCTTCTGCCAGTTTTTCTCCTTTGTTTAACAGAACAACCCGGTCACAATATTTCCCGATGCTGCTCAGGTCATGACTTACAAAAAGAATGGTTTTTCCCATCTCTTTAAATTCTTCAAACTTCCGGTAACATTTCGCCTGAAAAAAGACATCTCCTACGGAAAGTGCTTCATCTACGATCAGAATTTCCGGTTCGATATTAATAGCTACCGCAAAAGCCAATCGCACAAACATACCACTGGAATACGTTTTTACCGGTTGGTGTATAAAATCTCCGATATCTGCAAAATCCAGGATATCCTGCAGTTTTGCATCAATCTCTTCTTTGCTGAATCCGATCATCTGACCGTTCAGATACACGTTTTCAATACCGGAATACTCTCCGTTGAATCCGGCTCCCAGTTCCAGCAATGCGGAGATTCTTCCATCCACCACCACTTCTCCCTGTGTGGGATTCAGTACGCCGGTGATAATTTTCAAAATCGTGGATTTACCGGAACCATTCGTTCCGATAATTCCCACGGTCTCCCCCTTTTTTACCTGAAAACTTACGTTGTTCAAAGCATAATGTTCTTTATATCCTTTTTTTCTTGTCAATCCGAGGGATTCTTTTAACCGATCCATCGGTTTCTCGTACAGTTTATACATCTTACTGATGTTATTCACTGAAATTGCAATCTCTGACATCTGTAAACCTCTCTTTGATTTCTCTTAAAGTACATCTGCAAAATGTGGTTTCAGTCTCTTAAAGATCCAGGAACCAAGTGCAAACAATACTACTGTTACGATCCAGAAGTATACGGTCCATCCCCAGTGATTCCAGAACCATACGTGACCCAGCATGGAATCACGGTATCCGGTGACAATATAGTACATCGGATTCAATTTGAACAGTTTGATCAGCCATGGATAATTTGCCAGCATGTTGACATCCCACATGATTGGTGTCAGCCAGATACCTACCTGTAAGAAAATACTGATGATCTGTGTCAGATCCCGGAAGAATACAACGATCGCACTGGTCGCATATACCAGCCCCAGTGTAAACATAAATGTGCAGAGCGAATAATAAAAGATCTGCAATGTTGCCAGCGACGGCGTATAGCCATACAGGCTGCATAAAACCAGTGAAAACACAACGAAAAAGGCATGTACAAATAAAGCGGAAATCATCTTTACGATCGGCAGTACACTGATTTTAAACACTACTTTTTTAACCAGGTAGTTGTATTCCATCAGTGCATTGGTTCCACCATTCAATGCATCCTGGAAAAAGAACCATGGTACAATACCAGATACCAAATATAGAACAAATGGATAATCCGATACATTTCCTGCTTTCAGACCGACAGAAAAGACAAACCAATATACCAGAATCGTAACGATTGGCTGTACAAACGCCCATACGATTCCAAGATATGACCCTGCATACTTCGTTTTGAAGTCATTCTTTGCCAGATTCATAATCAGTTTTCTGTTCTGTAAAAGCTCGATTGGGAGTGTCAGTACTTTCTTCCGGAAAACAAACGCAACCACTGCTCCACCGTCAATCAGTAACAGCATCAGAATATTTTTGATCCACAATTTCTGTGTATAATCTTTCTCGAGAACCGGATACAGTTTTTCTTTATCCAGATGCAGCCACACATAAGGATCTGTTCCATTCGTCCAGATTTTTAATGTTCCGTCATTAGCTTCCAGGCTCTCCAGTTGCTGACCTTCGATCAGCTTTGGATTCGTCATCTCCGGAATCTCTGTTTTCGTATCTTTACATCCAAGATAAACATTTTCAATCGTGAACGTTCCCGGCTGCGTGCCCAGATCCAGACGCACCATATTAAACTGAAATGGAACAGAAAAAACCAGTTCCTGACTTTCTCCAACCTGATCATACGTCTTGACCTGACTTGATTTTTCTGAAAGTTCTCCGGCCGCACTGTAATAGACCTGAATCTCCTGTTCCTTATCGCTGTTCATCGTAAGATGAAGCTCATAATTACCGCCTACACTTCCTCTGTGACATACGATCAGCACATTTAAAACCAGTAAACACAACACGCAGATACCGGCCAAAATCTTTTTCTTTCTTCCCATTTCATTTCCCTCTTATCGATTTTTGTACTCCGCAAAGCTTCCCCACTTCTGATCCTTGTCAGAGATGGTCAGTTCTTCTTTTGTCATTCCTTCCGGCATCGGCCATTCTACGCCAATCTCCTGGTCATCCCATTTCAGTCCGCCTTCATCGTTTGGGTGATAAAAATCGGTACATTTATACGCAAATTCTGCGGACTCGGACAGTACGATAAATCCATGCGCAAAATTCTTTGGAATAAAGAACTGTTTTTTATTCTCTGCAGACAGCACAACACCAAACCATTTTCCATATGTTTCAGAACCCGGGCGCAGATCCACTGCCACATCAAAGACCTCCCCACTAACTACCCGCACCAGTTTGTCCTGGGGATAATTAATCTGAAAATGCAGTCCTCTTAAAACTCCTTTTTTGGAGCTTGACTGGTTATCCTGTACGAATTCCATATCGATGCCTGCTGCTTTATAATCATTATAATTATATGTTTCCATAAAATATCCACGTTCATCGCCAAACACTGTCGGTGTGATTACTTTCAGTCCTTCAATTTCACATGTTTCTACTGTAATTTTTCCCATTTTTTTATCCTCTCTTTAATAAAATATTCTCTCCTGCAAGCAGGTTTTTAACACAAACGAGCAGTACCCTGATAAAGGATACTGCTGTTTTTATTGCATTGCATATCAATAATTGATCCAGTGAATCAATTTTGATTTCCATGATGTTTTATTATACCATCATCGTTCTTATTCTTCAACTCCAACGATTTTTTCCTGACAGACAGATTTACACAATCATTGCTTTCCATACATCAAAAACTGTAAGGATTTCCAGAATATACATGGAAATCATGATTCTTTTGCTGTATCTTTCCACTCGAAGTGTCTGTTTTCCCTTTAACATCAGTACCAACATTGGCAAAAATGGCAAAAAATATCGTCCCTGAACTCCCGCTACGTTTTTCCATTGAGGCGGTGTAAAATCAAGCCACATACTCAGCACTATTCCGCCAATCATAATCAATGACAGCATGCCAACCAGTACTTTCTTTTTATTCGTCATGTAATCCGCCTTTTTATCTGTAAATAAAGCAAATACCATACACAACAGAAATCCTGTAATATTTATCCAGGAAACTTTCACCTGAAGCCATCCCAACGACTGTCCTATAATTGTTCCCAGATAATACTCTGCCTGTTCAAAATACGTATTAAACAGTACACCCATACTGTTTACCGGATCTTCCAGAATCTGGACAAGAGTCCATCCTCTTTCAATATCCGAATATCCTGTTCCCGGAGCAGACGTCAGGTTTGCTACAACTGCCCCTCTCAGAAGCATTGTAACCATTCCAATCGCAACTATAATCCCTATTTTTCCCGTAAGCACACCGCGCGGATTATTTGATTTGGACGATGGTATCAGGAAGATGATTCCACATACAAAGATATAAACCAGTTTACACGGTGCCATCCACATTCCGACAACAGTCAGAAATGCATAATCTTTCCACGTCACCCTCTCCTTCTCATAAATCAGGTACATTGTATAACCGATGAAAAGAAAACTGAGTGCGTTTACCGTACAGTCATAAGAATACGACGCTGCAATCTCCAGACTCATCGGAAAGAGCGCAATCACCGCCATTACCATCTTTCCCCATGGCATAAAACGAACTGCCCAGAAAACACATAGTAGATAAAACAACAATGCTGTGATTTTTCCCAGATACAATGTAATCATACCATTTGTATGGAAAAGCCAGCCGATTGCAATTCCGACAGCCTGCGGCAGATGCGCGGCAAATGGTGCAGCCAATGGTCCTCGATTCAATGCAGCTGGTTCCTGTCCCCCTTTTTGAAGAAGCTGATTATAATAATAGGAAGCATCTGCCAGCGAAATCGCCATTTTATCCTGAATCTGTGCATCAGTCTTTCGCACCAGAACATATCCTTCTTCGTCCACGCCATTTCGAAACAGTATCTTATTCGCATCATAATATGCTGTTGCTATATGACTGTGCTCATCCGGTGCCGTATTGGGTGGAAAAAGTACAATATACATACTTCCCATAAAGAGTCCCAGCACAAGAAAATACCACTCCACTCTCTTTTCTTTTCGCATGATCAGAAACCCAAATGCGACAAGCGAAAGACACAGAATTACGCCCAGACATGCATATATATTCTTTAAAAATGCATTTGTTGCCTGTAAGTTAAAAACCATACACCCTGTCTCGTCATTCCCGTCGGTTTTTACATGTTCTCCATAAGCCTCATAATTCGTCACCGCCGGAACAATAGCCGAATTTTCCGGAATTATTACGTGAATAATGTATTTTTCTCCCATGATTTTTTTCAGCGGAACACTCAGATGAAAAGTCTGATAGCTGTAATCCCCTACCGTATTTCCGTCAATTTCCCATTTCTGGATCCGCTCTCTGTCCGTCGCTTTCAGAAGTTCCACCTGCACAGGCTCCTCTGCCTGCTGTTCAAGTTTTCGAAACATTACATTAAACTCTGTCAGTTCATTTTCATCAACAATAAACTGTTGTTCCATTTCACGGACCTCTATGTATCCTGTTTTGTCCTGAAATTGCTCTTCTGATGCTTCAATCTGCAGATAGGAGTGTTGGCTGTTTGCTGTTTCCCGGATTCTCCAGTAATAAACGCTCAAAAGGATTACACAGAGTCCGATCATTGCACACAGCAGACCCAACCATTTTTTATATTCTTTTTTGTTCATTTTTTCCTTCCTCTTACTACTTCTTTTCGTGCTTTTCATCATATCATTTATTCTTATTTTATACAAGTTTTCATTCTTACGTTTTTCTATCGTTCCTTGATTTTTCTATTATAACTGTTATAATGAACGTGATTATATGTAACGCGTTGCCTATTTATTTTTTTCTTTCTGCTGCATGTTATTTTTTAGGAAAGGAGTTGTTTCACAAACTATTATGAAAAACAGATTAAAACACCTGCTGTGTGGTGTTTCGGCACTTTGTATGGCAGGCAGTCTGGTGTTTGCATCGCCTTCTGGGATAAGTACGGTTCAGGCAGATACTACTTTTCACAGTACAGACGGTACGATTCATTTTCTTACCTTAAATCACAATACTGATGCCATTCTCATCGAATGTGATGGAAAATTCGGTATGGTCGACTCCGGTGAAGACAATGATTATCCAGATGGCAGTGATCCCCGCTATCCTTTACGTGCAGGCATTACCAAAGGACTGGGATTCGAAAATCAGGTGATTTCCTATCTGAAAAGTATGGGTGTTACAGAAGATAACTTTGAATTCTATATAGGAACCCATCCTCACAGCGATCATATCGGATCTGCAGATGAAATCATCCGTGCGTTTCATCCAAAACGTGTCTATCTGGAACCTTATTCAGACAGCGATATCACTGATTCCACACATTATTGGGATAATCTCTATGTCTATGATCGCGCTGTTGCCGCTGCCAAGGAGACCGGGGCAACACTCATTCAGTATTTTAATACGGATGCACCACTCTATCCTGAGACAGTCACAGTAAAGGGAAGCATTGTCTGGACAGTGCCGGAGGAGCCGGAAGTCCCCGAAGAACCCGAAGAAATTCAGAAACCAGAACAGAGTACCCCGAACGATTCAGATGCAGACACCGAACTTAAAGGGGAGGATGATTCTGATGTCCCGGCGCAGGAGCCTGATACTACTGAATCTGATATTTCATCTGGTTCTGAATCCGAGTCAGAACCAGATGCACCGGCTGCTACCGAAGAACCATCTGTGCAAAACAACGATACTGTCACGGAAACTTCTTCTGAAACCATAAAAGATCTTTCCGCTTGTACGGAAACGCAGAGTGATGTAGTTTCACTTGCAACTGTTTCAACAGCTGCAACGCCGGTCACAGAAACTTCCACACAGAATGATGATTCAGCCTCGATCAACCCTCCGGATACGATGTCAGTTACTCTGTCCTGGGGAGATAACCAGTCTGTAACGTTAACTTCCGATACCACATCGGAACATGGATCTGTTACCAAAGTCTCTGAGAACCAGTGGGACTATGAGTTCCAGTCCATTCCCAAATACGATGATACCAAATCTGCTTATACGTATACCGTTACACCGGAAGCGGATGGTTATTCTTTCTCTAAACTTGGAGATTCTGATTATGATTTCAGTTGTGCACCCGCTGATGCTTCTGCTGAAACAACAGCCTCTACATCAGCAGAATCTCTGAATATCCACCCCCTGGACAGTGGTATTCTGGATGAAGATGTAAGTTCTTCACTCTCCGGTACCTCAGACAATCTGGTTACTTCCAGTATTCCATCCAGCGACCGCGTAGTTGCCGGAACTGACAGTGACCCGACCAATGCAAATCAGGATGAAAAGGCAGCATCCGGACAGCGCAGTATTTATGAAAATGAAACAGGATATGTGTCCACACCAATCTTCTATTTAGGCAATAAAAATAAACTCGAAATAGAAATTATGAATTACGATGTTCCACGCCCTCAACCAGATGCCAATTACTACAGTCTTGGTGTAAAAGTAACTTCGCAGACCGGAACCACAGCGTTCCTTTCCGGAGATATTAACAACTATAACGGTACAGAAACTAAACTTGCTGAGAAACTGGAACATGTAAATCTGTTAAAGCTTGGGCATCATGGCGCCTACGGTTCCAATACAGATGGGTATATTCGTCGTTTGCAGCCTGACATGGCAATCCTGACAGGAACCTATACCTATGTAACCAATACCACCATAAACGGTGAATGTGGTACCCGTGACACACTGCTTGCGATGGGTAAACGTACTCCACTATATGCTACCGGATGGTACGCAGGCAGTCAGCCCGCTCTCGTGATTCATCTGAATCCGTCTCTTGACAACAACATTCCATCCGGAAGAAGTCTGGTAGCGATTGGCAATATTGACGGTTCCACAGTCTCTGTTTATTACGAGAATGGTTTCCCAACAGTTTGCAGTGGATGGAAAAAAGATAATTATGGCAATTATTATTATTTCCAAAATTCCTCAACTCCGCTGACTAATCAGTTCGTTGAGGATAATAATGCCTGGTATTATGTGAATGCCTCCGGTCAGAGGACCACCGGATGGATCTATATTAACGGCTATTATTACTATCTTGATCCTTCTACCGGTGCCATGGTCACAGGATGGATTCAGCTTAATAATATCTGGTATTATCTTGGGGCAGATGGTGCTATGTACACCGGTACACATACCATCAATGGTTCCGAATATACTTTCAATTCTGACGGATCTATGGTCACATCTGCCTGGGTTGGAAATAAATATTACGGAGCTGATGGCGTATGGATTCCATATTACAAAAACGAAAACTGGAGAAAAGATACCAATGGTTACTGGTATCAGCGTCCTGATGGTACTTACCCTGTCAGTCAGTGGGAAAGTATCGATGGGCATTGGTACTATTTTAATGCCAGTGGATATATGATCAGCAACAATTGGTTAAAGCTTGGAAAAACCTGGTATTATCTGGATGAGAATGGTGCTATGCATACCGGCTGGCTCCACCTGGGAGGCAGTTGGTATTATATGGACGCATCCGGTGCCATGCTTACCGGCTGGGCATATCTTGGCAATGGCTGGTACTACTTTGGCGGAAATGGTGCCATGTACCCTGGCGGCTGGCATATCATAAATAATACTTACTATTATATGTATTCTAACGGTGCTATGGCGGCTGACACCTGGATCGGTTCCTACTATGTCAACGCATCCGGTGCATGGGTTCCCGGCAAAGTAAAATACACTGCCGGCTGGATCCAGAACGGTTCCCGCTGGTGGTATCGTCATCAGGACGGCAGCTACACTACCAATGGCTGGGAATATATTAACGGACAGTGGTATTACTTTGATCAGTCCGGCTGGATGGTTACCGGATGGCTGAAACTTGGCAATACCTGGTATTACCTCACTGGCTCCGGTGCTATGGCAACCGGATGGATCAATCTCGGCGGTACCTGGTACTACCTGACCGCCTCCGGCGCTATGGCAGCCAACACCTGGATCGGTTCTTATTATGTAAATGGTTCCGGTGCATGGGTTCCTGGTGCTTAAACAAATCAAGAAAAAAAGAAGGGGAAAATCCATCAGGATTTTCTCCTTCTTTTTTTCTTTTTCATATGTTTTCGAATTCCGGAAACAATCGTAACTACCAGAGTAACTGCGATCAATCCCGCCAGAATATAGATCACATATCGATATACCGTCATATCCTGCGTTTTTTCTTCCTGTCCCGTGTTCGAATCAGAAGATTCCGGCACTACCTCAGGTGTCGGCGTTGTCTCCTCTGCCGCTATCTCTGAAGGTTCTTCCTCCTGCACCTCTTCGGAACCGCTTCCCACATAATAATCCGTTCCATAATAATAGGAATTATCTGTATTGGTCAGATCACTTACCTGTACATCTTTCGGTATCGTAACCGCTCCTCCCGGTACCTCTACTTTCTGAAAATTATTAAAACCATAATCAAACATACTGATATGATCCTGACACACCTGTCCGGCATCCGCCCGCATTGCCACTGCGATCAGTGTCATTCCATCTCTTGTTGCACCACTGACCAGTGTATTTTTTGATGCTTCCGTCACGCCTGTCTTTCCACCAAAACATCCTTCATAGTATTCCGGTGCTCCCTGTGCCACCAGTGCATGATGCGTGGAATACGTCCGACTTTCCGGATTCATATTTGTCGGATCAATCGTAAAGCTCTGTGTACCGATAATGTCCAGAAAATCCTGATTTTTGATTGCTTCCCGGAAAATCAGTGCCATATCGTGTGCCGTTGTATAATGATTCTCATCCGGCATTCCGCTGGCATTTACAAAGTGTGTATTGACACAGCCAAGCTCCTGCGCTTTCTGGTTCATCATATCTGCAAAGGCAGCTACCGATCCGGCAATCTGCACAGCTATCTGTGTTGCCACATCATTTGCTGACCGTATCATCAACGCCAGCAGACACTGACGCATCGTCAGCACCTCGCCTACCTGCATGCCGATATTTCCACTGTCCGATGTCTGATCTGCCAGACATTCCTCTGTAAATGTCACCTGATCATCCAGATTGCTGTTTTCCAGTGCCAGAAGTGCCGTCATGATCTTTGTGATACTCGCCGGATATCTCTTTTCATCCATTCCCTTATTATAAAGGATTGTTCCTGTATCTGCATCCATCAGCACTGCTGTCTCCGAATAAGTATCCGGACCCTGTGGCCAGCCTTCTATGGCATTTGTTGTGATCGGATAAGATGCCCCGTTATCCACCTCTGCCGCCTGTACCGTGACAGCTGACAGACCGATCACACCAGCCAGCAGCCATACCGTCGCCTTTTTACAGATTTTTCTTATCATAATACTATGTACTCCTCGTATTTTTCTTCCTGTTCATTTTCTGAACAATTACAAATTTACCTTTCATTCGTACTATTCTATCTCATATCCGTTCTTTCTTCAAGTTTTTTGTTTTTGCAGAATCTTCTCTCTGAACATTGCCCTGTTTTTTCTCTCATGGTATACTGAAAATAGTATCGTTCAGGAGGGGTTAGATGAAATCTTTTAAACACCACTATTTTTATTATCCATTTTTCATGCTGCTTACGGTCTTTTTTCTTTTCTTTTCCGGTACGATCGTATCTGCCGCTGTAAAAACTTCAGATCTGGAAACTGTTCCATGGAGTATGGTAACAGAATCTTCTATAATAAATGAAAAAGGCTGGCTGCAGTCCATGTGCGCCACTGATCAATATATTGTATGTCTGGTAAATGCGTCAAAAAAAGGCACGGATCCGGACACCCTGATTGCCTTCTACCGAAACACCACAGATACCGACGGCAATCCCGTAGAACAGTACAGTTATGCTTTCAGCGTGACAGAAACCGATTATGAACATGGAAACGGCATGACTTACAATCCCAGTACCCAGGAGATCGCAATTGCCGGTCTTTTTACCAATGATCCTTCTGATGCCGGAGCCATCTTTATCGTTGATGCCAACACTTTGCATTTCAAACGGAAAGTGCAGGTCGGAAACGGAAGTATCAATTTCTTTGGCATCGACTATGTTCCGGAAAAAGATCAGTATGTTCTGATGGCAAACCGCATTGCCGATTATGCCTTTTATTTTACCGACAGTAATTTTCAGATCATAGATAAATTAAATCTGCATCTTTCCTACAGCCGCAGTTCCTTCCAGGATTTTTGTGTTTCCGGCGATGCGATTATCAGCATTCCATATATGCAGCGGGAAGGCTATATGAATGTACTGGATGTTTATTCGATCTCCCGGCAAAAACGAATTGGAAGTTATTACCTCACACTGCCAGGTCATGATGCCTTTGAGGTCGAGCCGGAAGGCATCTGCCAGCTCGAACCCGGACATTTTCTGATGGCATCTGCCATCATCGGTACCACTCGCTTCCGTCTGTACGAAGCCACCCTTCCACTGGTCCATAGTGTTACAACCAGTGCGGAAAACGGAAAAATCACGGACAGCAATCTGGAAATCGATGAAGGCGGTTCCTATACCGTCTCCTACGGATGCGATACCGATCATCGCCTGCAGTCTCTTCTGATTGACGGCGAAGCTGTGGATGTCAGCCAATATCCTCTTTCCTATACATTCACAGATCTGCAGGAAGATCGCACAATACAGGCTGTTTTTGAAGAAATACCGGTCTATACCGTCTCTACCTCAGCTACCAACGGAACCATCGATACCTCCCCATCCGGGAAAGAGCATGAACCTTTGTCTGTCACTTTTACTCCTGATGAGCATTACGTTGTAGATACTCTCACTGTAGATGGTACCACTGTCCCTGTTACCAGTGACACTTCCGGCTATGTATTTGATGATCTGACTTCGGATCACACGATTGATGTGACTTTCAAACCGATCCCGTCATATACAATCACTGTTACAGCCCAAAACGGTACCGTGGATACTTCTCCGGTTACAGTCTACCGCGGGGATTCCTACACAACCACCGCCACACCGGATACCTCCTGTTTTCTGCACTCCTGCCTGGTGGATGGAAAAGAGTATACTTTCAAAAAGGGAGAAAATAATATCACGCTGACTGCCATTCAGTCCGACCATACAATCGAACTGATCTACAGCCGCGTGGACTGGATGCTTGTTCTTTTGCTTTCCATCCTGTTTCTGATCGTAATTTTACTGATCTTCCTCTTTTATCTGAAGATTCGAAGATGGCATCACAAAAAGAAACGAAAAAAGGAGCTTGCTCAGATGCGCCAGAAAGATATTGCTTTCTTCGAAACTCTGGAACAGATGGACCTCAAAAAACGTAAGGATTCTTACGATTCCTCCTCTCACCTTGACAAGCATTAAAAAATAAGCTAAAGTTTGTATGAT
>NZ_JALFPR010000158.1:0-3037 GCF_022785585.1 Oliverpabstia sp.
CACCGTTAACGTTTGTTCCGTTTGTTGCATTGTTATCAACGATTGCAAATGCTCCGTTGCGGTATACGATGGTTGCATGTGTACGACTGATATTGCTGTTTCCGGTAATACAATAATCTACTTTGTTTCTCTCTTTACCGATACGGAATTCTGCTTTATCAATTGTGATCTTCTCACCTGTTTTCTTTCTGATCAGAGTTGCCGTTGGCATACCTGCGTTTCCAAGAACCGTGGTAGCACTGCTTCCGTCATTCAGGATACCGGTTGGTGTGGATCCGTCATCTGCACTGCGGAATGCGGATGAATCTCTTGGGGCAAAGCCCTGATTCTGCTGGAATCCACCCTGCATGTTGTTATTCATGTTCATAGCCTGCTGACGGGCTGCACTTGCTTTTCTTGCTGCTTCTTCCTGTTCTCTTTTCTTCTTGCTGCTTGATACTGCAACCAGTACGATCACTACGATCAGGATCACTGCTACAACTGCGATGATAAGGATCAGTGTCAGGTTCAGTCCTGATTTCTGTTCCAGACCTTTCTGTGCTGCATCCAGTTTGTCGATGGCATTCTGGATCTCATCTTCTTTTGCCAGATCACCTAATTTTTCAGTATTCTTGGCAGCTGTAAGAGCTTCGTCAAAGGCTGCTACGGATTCTTTTGTATAGCCGGATGTATCTAACTTTTTCGCAGATTTGATCGCTTCACTCAGGTCAGCCATCAGAGCGACTGCTGCGCTGTTGTCCGGTTCTGCCGGAGCTGCTGCCACACCTTCATTTCCTGTTGCGGCTTCTGTGTCAGTTCCTTCTTCTGTCTCTGTATCACCGGCTGCCGGTTCTTCTGTTTCTTCTGTTTCTTCTGTATCACCCTCGGATACTTTGTCTCCGGCTTTCATATAGTCGATACCCATAGCATCCAGCAGGTCAGTTACTTCCACGATCTGGATGGAGTAGTAGTAAGAAGTCTGATCGGTACTTGCTGACCAGCTGTTGACACCGATAACATTACCTTCTGCATTCAGAAGCGGTCCGCCGGAGTTACCTTCGGAGATTCTTGCAGAGTGGTTGATGTAAGTGATCGGGCTTCCTGTGATTGCAGAGCTTGCTGCGATCTTGGAGATAGAACCGTCTGTTACGGTTACATCGTCACTGGTGTAGATCTTGTCATCCTGGTAAGCCTGAACGATTCCAGGAAAACCAAGTGTATAAACAGTTTCTGTACTCTGTGGCTCATTTTCAGCATCCAGTGCCACCGGTGCACGGTTGTAGATCGGCTGATCCAGTTTCAGGATTGCCAGATCGGCTTCTGTACTGCTCTGTACAACAGTTGCATCAATATATGAGTCACGTTTCAGTACGACACGTACCTTTGTTTTGATCTTTGTGTAGTCATCTTTTTCGCTGATCTCTACCATTCCCTGGATTATTTCATCTGTCAGCCAGTTGGTACTTGTAGCATTGGCTACGTGATCGTTGGTGATAACATACTGGGCATTGGCTTCTGTTCCTACCAGGAATCCGGTACCGCCTACCAGGTTATACCAGTCACCCAGTTTGTTCTGTACACAAACCATTACCTGAACTACCGCATTCTTGGCGTCCTGAATGTTCTGATTTGCAGATGTCTCTGCTGCTACTTTTTCTGACGGAACGACCAGCATACCGACTGCCAGCATCGCTACCATGCAGAATGAAAGTACTCTCCTCATTAGTGCATTTACTTTCTTCATCTTTTTTCCTCCCTGCCTTATAGAATTTTATAAAATCTTATTACATTGTACTGTTTCTCTGTCCGACCAGACAATATGTGTCACCTTTTGTGTCGACTTTTATTTTCGAATTCCTACGTTTTTCGCATTATTTCAAAAAAAAGAGTATAAAAACTGTTTCTCACGACAGTTTTATACTCTTTCCGTAACTGTTCAGAGCCTTCACAGTTACTATCTGCTGAACAGTTACCTCTTTTCCTCTTTTCTATTCCCTGTTGTGTCTTTCTCCGTGTCATTCGCACTGTAACATCTTTGCATGTTCCAGCACCAGCCGTTCCGCTTCCTCCTGTCCGTAAAACATTACATTCCCTAGATTTTCACAGAAATCATAAAATGAATATAATAATCCGGATTCTTCAAGGATCATATCCAGAAAAATATTTTTGGCAGGCACCGCCACGCGCAAAAGTCCGTGCTCCGAAGTTACCAGTATGTTCACATCGGTATCCGGATGTCCGATTTTCTGTTTCAGGATCTTTACCTTCTGTCCGCCTTCCGGATGAAGGATCCGTTCAATGATCTTTACCCGGTCTTCCAATGCCGGCCGGATATAGATGTCCGGCGACAGTTCCCGTATATTTCCGGTGTCAAGAAAATGCAGCAGACCATCCATTGAAAAAATGTATGTAATATTCTGTGCGGAAAGATTTTTACAGTATGCTATGGTCTCTTTGACAAAATACTCCCTGTTCGGCATCTGCGGATTGAGGTATTTTTCTATGATTTCCTGATCCAGAAAAGTCATCACACACGGTTCCATCTGCAGATTATATCCGGTATATTTTGTGGATACCGCAGTTCCAACCACATCAAACTGTTCCATGATATTGGCAATACAGTTAACCAGACGCCGTGATTTTTTCCGGTAGGATGTAAATCGTTCCTCCAGCATTTTTATTATTTCTTTGTCTCTTGTGATACAGCCGCTTTTGATATCTGCCGATAACATGCAGGCATATTCGGAAGTCAGCACCATATACGGGAACATCACAAATGCCATATCCACATAGCCGGTATTGCCATAGTAATACCAGCTGTTGTAATCATAATTATAATTATACATCGGCAAAATCTTTTTCAGGCATTCCAGATTATACAGTTTTCCATCTTCAATCTTATCCGGCTGATCCGAGAGACAGATAATGTGGTCTACCCTCACATTGCTTTCCGTTCTTCCACATAATCGGAGAATTCCGCTTATCACCGAGGCATCCGGTTGTACGATCATGCGAAGGGTACCCTCCTCTTTTTTGATTTCCTCCGCGATCATCCAGA
>NZ_JALFPR010000174.1:0-5427 GCF_022785585.1 Oliverpabstia sp.
TGGTATGACAGATACTCTGGGACGTATGCATTCCGATGCACAGTTCGCAGGTTCTTCTTCTGTTCCGGCTCACGTAGAAATGATGGGTCTGATCGGTGCAGGTAACAACCCGATGGTTGGTATGACTGTAGCTGTTGCAGTTAGTATTGAGGAAGCTCACAAAGCTGGTAAATTCTAAGAAACCCTTATAAAATAGGCGTTTTTAAAAGTGTTCAAACGAGAAAAGAAAGCCGCAGGTTTCGTGCCTGCGGCTTTTTCTATCATCAAATATCCGAAAACTGACTGATTTGATAAAAGAAAAATTGTCAGAAAACCGATTGACTCTATAACGATTATAAGGTTTAATATAGATTAGAAAGAAACTTTGCCGAGGGAAAGCGTCAGAGTGATAAAGGAGTAGAAACATGGAAAGAGATCTTACATCGGGAAGTGTGTGGAAAAATATTGTGTATTTCTCACTTCCCTATCTGTTGTCTTATTTTTTACAGACATTATATGGTCTGGCGGATCTGTTTATTGTCGGGCAGTTTGATGGTGTGGCGAGTACGACGGCGGTATCGATCGGCAGTCAGGTGATGCATATGCTGACGGTGATGATCGTAGGCCTGGCGATGGGAACGACAGTGAATATCGGACGGGCAGTGGGTGCGCGGGATACCAAAAAGGCGTCTAAAGTAGTGGGAAATACTATGGTGCTTTTTGTAGGTGTCTCAGTGGTGCTTGCCGTGGTTTTACTGTTACTGGTGCGTCCGATCGTGAATGTAATGTCCACACCGGAGGAAGCGATAGAAGGAACGGTTCGTTATCTTACCATCTGCTTTATCGGAATCCCGTTTATCACGGCTTATAATGTGATCGCATCGATCTTCCGTGGCCTTGGAGATTCCAAAAGTCCGATGTACTTTATCGTAATTGCCTGTGTGGCAAATATTGCGTTGGATTACATATGTATCGGTGCGTTTCATATGGGACCGGAAGGTGCGGCGCTGGGAACCACGCTTTCCCAGACAATCAGTGTGGTTGTATCGCTCTGGGTGATCTTAAAAAAGCAGACAGGAATTTCTGTAAAAAGAGAAGATTTCCGACCGGATCGTGTAACGATGGGGCAGGTGCTGAAAATCGGTATCCCGATCGCAGCACAGGATGGATTTATCCAGGTAGCGTTTATCATCATTACGATTATCGCGAACCGCAGGGGACTGAGTGCTGCAGCAGCAGTGGGAATCGTGGAAAAAATCATCAGTTTTCTGTTCCTGGTGCCATCTTCGATGCTCTCTACCGTGTCTGCACTGGGAGCACAGAATATGGGAGCCGGCAAATACGAACGGGCCGATCAGATTCTCCGGTATGCGATGGGAATTGCGGTTGGTTTCGGACTTTTCGTCTCACTGTTGATCCAGGTGACCGCAGAAACGGCGGTTGGTCTGTTTACGACAGATGCGGTGGTCATCCTGCTGGGAGCACAGTATATCCGTGGATACATCTGGGACTGCATTTTCGCAGGAGTACATTTCAGTTTCAGTGGATATTTCTGTGCGTATGGAAGATCAGAGATCTCGTTTATCCACAACCTGATCGCGATTCTCTGTGTTCGGATTCCGGGCGTATATCTGACTTCAAAGATCTTTCCGGATACGCTGTTTCCGATGGGACTGGCTACGGCAACAGGATCTCTGCTGTCGGCGATCATCTGTATGATCGCATTTGACTGGCTGAAAAAGTGATGACGTTGTTTGACATTTCCGTAAAGCAGTGCTATGATATGTAAGAATTAAAGAACGGGAGCTTGTGTGACAGGCTGAGAGGAAGATAGATCTTCGACCGCACCTGATTTGGGTAATGCCAACGGAGGAAATACATATCGAGAGAGTGTACATCTGTCCGTGCTGGTGCGGACAGATGTTTTTGTATACTGCAAAAATTTTTATGACAAATAACATATAAAAATATGCAGAAGTACATGCTCGGCTATCTTTGGCTTTTCGATCTTTACAATTAATAAGAGACTGTACTTGCAGGCATTTTGCGAAAAATGTTCGGACGACACAGACAGTGTGTGAACAAGGCAGATGCAGGTGAATCTGAGGGGGAGCGCCCTGAGATCCGGCATACAGAAAAAAGCGATGGGAATCCGTGTTTCGGAGTGAGAGGAAGTAATAGAACTTCGACCGAAAAAAAGAGGGAAACTGCGCTTTTTTCTGCTCAAGAAAGAAAAAGACGGTTTTCCCGGAAAACAAGAGAGGAAAACAAAAATGGAAAAACAAAGACTGAACACATTTCGCATGGTAATGCTGGCTATGATGGTAGCAATTGGTGTAGTGATCTCCCCGATCCTTCGTATCGAGGGAATGTGCCCGACAGCGCATCTGATCAATATTGTATGCTCGGTGCTGATGGGACCGTGGTACTCCCTGCTTTGTGCAACGATGATCGGTGTGATCCGTATGTTATTTATGGGAATTCCGCCACTTGCACTGACAGGGGCTGTATTTGGTGCATTTTTATCCGGTGTTTTTTACCGCTTATCCGGCGGTAAGATCATCTGTGCGGTACTGGGAGAAATCTTTGGAACCGGTATCATCGGATCGCTGGTTTCTTATCCGGTGATGGCCTTTATCATGGGAAGAGACGGGTTGAATGCATTTTTCTACACTCCGATGTTTATCTCAGCAACGATCATGGGTGGCGCAGCAGCATATGTGTTCCTGAAAGCGCTGAGCAAAGCAGGCCTGCTGGCAAAATTTCAGAGAAGTCTTGGAGCAAAAGTTTATGATAAAACAGTTAGAAAATCAGCTGAAGAGCGTGCGTGATGCAACAAAGAGAGAACAACCACTGATTCACTGCATCACGAATCCGATTTCCATTCACGGATGTGCGAATATGATCCTTGCGGTGGGCGCAAGGCCGATGATGGCAGAGCATCCGATGGAGGTGGAAGGTATCACAAAGACAGCGGGAGCACTGATGCTGAATCTTGGAAATATTACCGATGTGCGGATCGAGTCCATGAAGTGTTCCGCGCGGACGGCGGCGAAAGAAGGAATTCCGGTTCTGCTGGATCTGGTAGGCGTATCCTGCAGTAAGATTCGGATGGAACTTGCCATGGAACTGATCGAAAAAGGAAAGATACAGATCCTGAAGGGAAATATTTCCGAACTGCTTGCAATCGCCGGACAGCCGTTTCACGGAACAGGTATTGATGCCGGAGCGGAGGATGCGATGACCGGGGACAATGAGGAAGAGAGAAAAGAAATCTTCCGAAGAGTTTCGAAAAAGACTGGAAGTGTACTTCTGGCTACCGGAGCAAAAGATCTTCTGGTGGATCAGAACCGGTGTCTGATTCTGGAAAATGGTGTGCCGGAGCTGTCCGGGATCACAGGAAGCGGATGTATGGTCGGCGCGCTTTCGGCGGCTTTCCTGGCGCAGAGAGATCCGTTTGTGGCGGCACTGCTTGGGACTTCGGTGATGGGAATCGCCGGGGAGATCGCCGCAAAGAGGTCAACAGGACCGGGAAGTTTTCAGATGGAACTTCTGGATGCGGTGGCAGGGCTGACACAGGAAGAACTGGAGGCAAGGATCTGGATTCGGGAGATTGGAATATAAAGTGGTCTTAGAGTCACCCGAACTGTTCATGCAAAGAATACGGGAAGCCATGATCACAAAGTGAAAGAGAGCTCATGCGTCTGTTATCATAGGTGGTATGCTGACTGACGGGTGAAATGATGAAAGTAAAATTTCAGGAAGGAAAAAACAGGTATGAAAACAGATTTGGATATGACGTTATATCTGGTGACGGACAGCACCTATCATACAGAGGAAACATTTTACAAAACGATCGAAGAGGCATGCCAGGGAGGTGTAACACTGGTGCAGCTACGGGAGAAAAACTGCGGCGGACGGGAATATCTGGAGAAAGCAATGAAGGTAAAGGCAATCACCGACCGCTATCAGATTCCACTGATCATCGATGATCGTGTGGATGTGGCAATTGCCTGTGACGCCGCCGGTGTCCATGTGGGTTCCTCAGATCTTCCGGTAGCCGTGGCAAGAAAACTACTTGGGCCGGACAAGATCGTGGGCGCTACGGCAAAGACTGTGGAAGCGGCGAAAAAGGCGTATGAGGACGGTGCGGATTACCTGGGTGTGGGAGCGATTTTCCCGACAACGACAAAGGTAGTCACGATCCGTACTTCCGTGGAAACACTGAATGAGATCTGCCAGAGTGTACCGATTCCTGCAGTGGCGATCGGCGGCTTGAATGATGGAAATATGGACATCCTCAAAGGCGGTAAGATGGCAGGTGTGGCTGTCGTTTCCGCCATTATGAAAGCGGAAGACCCGAAGGCAGCAGCGGCACGGCTGAAAGCGCATGTGGGAGAGCTGCAGGGATAAGATGTAAGGTCCTGAATATATGGATAAAAAAGAGAGTTGTTGCAAAGCAGGGAAGTTATATAGAAGTGTTTTGCAGCGACTTTTTCTGATTTTTGGAAACAGATAAGGGAAAAACGAAATTCCCTCTTGAAAATCATAATAACCTTGTGGTAAACTAGGTATATAGGAAATATGGAGGTTATAGCATGAAAATATCGACAAGAGGGCGTTATGCGATTCGTGTAATGTTGGATCTGGCAGAACATAATACGGGAGAGTATATTCCGTTGATGGATATAGCAAAAAGGCAGGAGATTTCCGAGAAGTATCTGGAGGCTATCGTGGCTTCACTGAGCAAGAACGGATTTGTGCGTTCGCTGAGAGGAAAGGGAGGCGGTTATCAGCTATTGAAGGATCCGTCAGAATATACGATTGGAAGTATTCTTCGGTTGACAGAGGGGTCTCTGGCACCGATAGCCTGTCTGGAACATGAGCCGAATCAATGTGAGAGAGTCTCTGTCTGCAAGACCCTGAAAATGTGGGAGGGAGCATACAAGGTGATCACGGAGTATTTCGATGGGATTACGATTGCAGATTTACTGGCAGATACTACGGATGTGGGGAACTACATTATTTAAAATATGAGAGTGTTGGCTAATGGGGACGCAGCCGCCCCTTGCTTCGCTCCTGCTGGCAACGTGGGCAGGGGAACTTTGAACTAGCCGCTAACTTCGACTAAATTCACGAGGGTCGGCTGACCCTCGCGAAAGTCTACGTAAGCGTCGGATTTTAAAGCTTCCCCTAAGCGCCCACACAGTGTTGCCTGCAGGAGCGAAGCAAGGGGCGGCTGCTGTGCGTTAGCCAAAGGGGGAGGAGGTGTAGAGCGGTGTTGTATGGTATGGGATAATAAGAAAAAAGGTAACTATTCAGTAGCCACTGTCCCGCGAGGTGTTTTGACATGAATATGTCAAAATCCCGAGACATACAAGCCAAAATGCCATCACCGAAGGTGATTTACGCGAGCAACGAGTCAAAGTCCGTGCTTGCACGGAACCT
>NZ_JALFPR010000029.1:0-22696 GCF_022785585.1 Oliverpabstia sp.
TGAAACCGACCGCAAAGAACAGTGCAGAAAAAGTAGGTGAGAAAGCCTATAATTACTGGGTGGGAACAGCCGGGATCGGTGGTTATTACATTGATAAATACGGCAGAATGGTAGCCGGTAAAGATTACAGCCTCGGAAGTTATGTCTATACATTCGATGTCAACGGACTATGCACGAACCGGGAAAACCGTTATCTTCAGGTGACTGATGCGAATGGAAGAAAATACAATGTGGAAAAGAAAACATATCTTTCCGATCCTCAGGTGGGTGTGGATGTAACAGAGGACGAGTTCCTTGCGGCAGCTGTCTATGCAGAGTCGGCAAACCAGGGACTTACCGGTATGACAGGTGTCGCGATGGTTATGTTAAACCGTATGCGGACCAATAAGACCAGCTCGGCTCCATATCCATCAGAAGCGAAAAATATGATTTATCAGGCAACACAGTTTGAAGTGGCAAGAGACGGAGCACTGACAAAAAGTCTGAATCTCATCGTGAGCGGCAAAGGCGGTACAGCGATGGAAAATGCAAAAAAAGCTGTTGCGAACGCCAGAGCAATCTGTGATGCTTACGATAATAACAAGACCGATGAGCTGAGCGATGAAGTGAAAGGTATACTGGAAGAACTGAAGGTTCCGGAAGGTCATACTATGCTGGAATATCTGGGATTTATGACACCAAAAGCATTTGAGAATGCGAATCTGGATCCGGAAAAAACATATGCATTTACCTATAAGAATACGACATTCTACAGCACCTGGATCAAAAAATCCTGATACTATCCATCATTGACAGCATACAGGAAAGAGTTTATAATATTGTCGTGAAAAATTTATCACATACAGTTGCAGGAAAACAGGTGAAATTCCTGTACAAGTCCGTTACCGTTAAAGTCGGAGTACTCTCTGTATGGTGAGGACTGTAAACATTTGCGGCAACCGAAGGATTACAGAATAGAAATGAGCAGGAAAACCGTTGTCTTTTTGACAACGGTTTTTTACTTTACAGGAAACTGCTTTCCTGCAAAGTAAAAAACGTTCCGCGAGGATGCGCACTGCGGCGTATAAGGTAGATGTCGCAAGCGACCGCGCAGGCGCGAGAATGTGCCAAGACACATTCTTTGTTCATGTATGCAGGCAACAAGACAAAGCAATAAGTAAACTGTGATTGGAAAAAATAATATGGATAAAAAAACACACCGCACTGGTCTGGAAGGGTATTATGCGGTAGATGAAAAAAACAGAAAACTTCGTTACGGTTATACAACCGGTTCCTGTGCGGCAGCTGCGGCGCAGGCGGCAACGCGGATGCTGCTGACCGGAGAAAAAGTGGAAGAGGTGGCTTTACAGACACCAAAAGGAATTTTACTGCATCTGCTGATCGAGGAGATTTCCATGGATGAGGGAAGGGTGCGCTGTGCCGTGCAGAAGGATGGCGGTGATGATCCGGATGTAACGACGGGAATCTATGTATATGCAAACGTTTCCCGCAGGGATGCACCACAGATTACTCTGGACGGAGGGATCGGTGTAGGAAGAGTGACCAGACCGGGTCTGTGGCAGGCAGTTGGCGAGGCGGCGATCAACAAGGTTCCAAGGCAGATGATCCTTGAAAATGTAGAGCAGGTCTGTAAAGAATATCACTACACCGGAGGTCTGGATGTGCAGATTGAGATTCCGGCAGGAGTGGAGCTTGCAAAAAAGACGTTTAATCCACGTCTGGGTATCGAAGGCGGAATCTCTGTTCTTGGAACAAGTGGCATCGTGATCCCGATGAGTGAGACAGCACTGGTGGCCAGCCTGCGGCTGGAGATGAAGATGCTGGTGGAAGGCGGCGGGTCTTATCTGGTGATTACACCGGGAAATTACGGTCAGGCTTTTTCAAAAGAACAGACAAGACTGGATCTTACCTATTCGATGAAATGTAGCAATTATGTGGGGGAGACCCTGGATATGGCAAGAGAGCTGGGAGTAAAGGGTATCTTGTTTATCTCCCATATCGGCAAATTTGTGAAAGTAGCCGGCGGAATCATGAATACCCATTCCCGCCAGGCAGACAGTCGAAGCGAACTGATGGCAGCGAATGCGATCCGCGCCGGCGCAGATCTGGAGACAGCAAAAGAGATTCTTGATACGATCACCACGGAGCAGAGTGTGGAGATTTTAAAACGAAAGGGTTATCTGGAAGCTACGATGAAAGAAATCAGTGACCGGGTAGAATTCTATCTGAATAAAAGGGCAGGCGAACAGCTGGAAGTGGGAACTATCTTATTTTCCAATGTATATGGAAAGCTGGCAGAAACCTCGAAGGTTCCGGAACTCGCCCGAAAAATCATGAAGCAGGCAGAAAAAAAAGCACACGATCAATGTGCAGATAAAGAACAGAAACCAAATCAACAGAAAAACGAGGAGAAAAAACTATGAGTGGAATATTATATGGACTTGGAGTGGGACCGGGAGATCCGGAACTGCTGACACTGAAAGCCCTTCGTCTGATCCGCGAGAATCCTGTGATCGCAGTACCGGGCAACGATATAAAAGCCAGTGTCGCTTATCAGATCGTAAAAGGAGCATATCCAAAACTGGATGAAAAAGAACTGATTCCGGTGGCTATGCCGATGACAAAAGACAGGGCAGTACTGGAAGACAATCATAATAAGGCTGCAGATGCAGTGGAATCTTATCTGAAACAGGGAAAAAATGTGGTGTTTTTGACACTGGGAGATCCTACTATATATTCCACTTATCTGTATGTACATAAACGTATCCTGGAACGCGGTTATCAGGCTGAAATCGTGAGCGGGATCACTTCTTTCTGTGCAGTGGCGGCCCGCCTTAATATGGGTCTGGCGGAGATGGCAGAACCGCTCCATGTGATTCCGGCGACCTATAAAGCAGAAGAAATGGATGAGCTTTTAAAACTGCCTGGAACCAAAGTGCTGATGAAAAGCGGCAAACGCCTGAAAAAAGTAAGAGACAGCATTTTAAGAAGCGGACAGAATGCCGTAATGATCGAAAACTGCGGCATGCCGGAGGAAAAAATCTATGCATCGGCCAAAGAGATACCGGAAGAAGCAGGATATTATACCCTTCTGGTCGTAAAAGATAAAAAATAAGAGAAAATAAGAGTGCCTGACGCCAGGGACAAGAGAGGAGAAAACATATGGTACATTTCGTAGGAGCAGGTTCCGGTGCACCGGATCTGATCACACTGAGAGGAAAAAGATTTCTGGAAGAAGCAGACGTAGTGATCTATGCAGGCTCACTGGTCAATCCACAGCTTCTTGAATACACGAAAGAAAACTGTGAGATCTACAACAGTGCGAAGATGACACTGGAAGAAGTTCTGGATGTGATCTTTGCAGCGGAAGAAAAGGGGCTGACAACGGTACGTCTCCATACCGGAGATCCTTCTTTGTATGGTGCGATCCGGGAACAGATGGATGTTCTGGAAGAAAAAAATATTGCATTTGATTATTGCCCGGGTGTCAGCAGCTTCTGTGGTGCGGCATCCGCGCTGAACCTGGAATACACACTGCCGGATGTATCACAGAGTGTGATCATAACCCGAATGGAAGGAAGAACTCCGGTACCGGAAAAAGAGAGCATCCAGTCCTTTGCGGCCCATCAGGCAACGATGGTTGTCTTTTTAAGTACAGGCATGTTAGAAGAACTGAGCAGAAGACTGATCGAGGGTGGTTACACCGCCGATACGCCGGCAGCGATTGTATACAAAGCGACCTGGGAAGATCAGAAAACATTCGTCTGTACAGTAGGAACGCTGGCACAGACAGCAAAAGAAAACAATATTACAAAGACCGCACTGATGATCATCGGTGATGTGGTGGCTCACAGCCACTATGACCGGTCAGAACTGTATAATCCGGCATTCACCACAGAGTTTCGGGAAGCAACAAAATAAGATGAAAAAGACAGGAATCATCGCATTCACAGAACATGGCTGTGTCCTTGGAGAAAAACTTCTGAGAGATCTGCAAAAGCAGGATCAGGAGGTGTATGGCTTTGTGAAAAGTAAATATGTAGAGCTTCCTGAAAAACATCCTTTTCGGAAAGTGAAAGGGACCCTGAGAGAATGGGCAGAAGAATGGATCCCCCGACTGGACGGAATCATTTTTTTCAGTGCCACCGGGATCGCTGTGAGAACCATCGCTCCTTTCGTGGTAAGTAAGAAAACAGACCCGGCGGTTGTGGTGATCGACGAACAGGGCAGCTATGCGATCTCTCTTCTCTCCGGTCATCTCGGCGGAGCAAACGAACTGACGGAATTCGCTGCAGAAAGCATCGGAGCGCAACCCGTGATCACCACAGGGACAGACGTAAACCACACTTTTGCGGTGGATGTCTTTGCCCGGAAAAACAATCTGGTGATTTCTGATATGGAGCTGGCAAAAGAGATGGCGGCGTTGCTGATCCGGGGAAAAACTATTGTCTGGGGAGCCGGAGAAGGATTCGTCTTTCCGAAAGAACAGACCATTCCGGCACAGCTGCGATTCCGGAAGACGGAAAGCCCGGATGGGAAACAGGGAACTTTATGGTTTGCAATCCCGCAAAGTGACAGAGAACAGGAAGAAGCCCTGGGAACAGAGCAGACTCGGATGCTTCATCTGTATCCGAAAAATGTATATCTTGGGGTGGGTTGCAGGAAAAACACACCGGAAGAAAAGATCGAAACACAGATTCAGAAGTATCTGTCAGAACATGGAATAGCTGCAGAACAGATTATCCTGGCAGCCAGCATCGATCTGAAAAAAGAAGAGCCGGGACTGCTGGCGTTCTGTGAAAAATATCACCTTCCTTTTGTGACTTATCGTGGAGAAGAACTTGAAAAAGCAAAAGGTACCTTTACGCCATCTGCATTTGTCAGCAAGATCACCGGTGTGGACAATGTATGCGAACGAAGTGCCAGCCTTGCCTGCGATGGCGGAACATTTATCATGAGAAAACAGGCCGCAGAGGGAGTGACCGCTGCGTGTACAATAAAGAAATGGAGTGTGAGCTTTGAATAAATTATATGTAATCGGTATCGGACCGGGAGAATACGAACAGATGACACTGAAGGCAATTCATGCAATGGAAAAAAGTGAGGTAATTATCGGCTATACAGTATATGTAGATCTGGTAAAAGAACATTTTCCGGGGAAAGAATTCCTGACCACTCCCATGAAAAAAGAGGTGGATCGTTGTGTGATGGCTTTTGAAGAAGCAAAAAAGGGAAAAGTAGTTTCCATGATCTGCAGCGGAGATGCCGGTGTATACGGTATGTCCGGACTGATGTATGAGGTCGGTGTCAACTATCCGGAAGTAGAACTGGAGATTATTCCCGGTGTAACAGCAGCGACCGGCGGTGCGGCAGTACTGGGTGCTCCGCTGATCCACGATTTCTGTCTGATCAGTCTGAGTGATCTGCTGACACCGTGGGAGAAGATTGAGGCACGTCTGCTGGCAGCTGCAGAGGCTGATTTTGTTGTGTGTCTGTATAACCCGTCCAGCAGGAAGCGAAGCGATTATCTGCAGAAAGCCTGCGATCTGATGATGCAGTACAAGAGCCCGGAGACCGTATGCGGTATCGTAAGCTACATCGGAAGAGACGGGGAACATTATGAAGTGATGGATCTGAAAACCCTGCGGGATACGAAGGTAGACATGTTTACGACCGTATGGGTGGGCAATTCACAGACCAAAGAGATTAACGGTAAGATGGTAACACCGAGGGGATATCGAAATGTATAAAGTTCTGCTGTTCGGCGGTACGGTGGAAGGACGCACCGTGGCCGAATATTTGAATGAAAATAAAATACCTTCCATGGTATGTGTCGCTACGGAATACGGAGAAAGTCTGTTGCCGCAGGGCGAATATCTGGAATTATCCCACGAACGTCTGGATGAAAAGCAGATGGAAGAGAGGATGTTACAGATGGAGAACGGGCTGGTCATCGATGCGACTCATCCGTATGCCCAGGTAGTGACGGAAAATATTGAGACCGCCTGCGAACGTACCGGAACTGCCTATCTGCGGGTGGTGCGTCAGGAAAGCCGGCGTCTTGAAGAAGAAGAAACCATTACATATGTAAAAAGCATCCGGGAAGCGGTGGAATATCTGGAAAAAACCAGTGGAAATATTCTGGTTACCACCGGGAGCAAAGAACTGTCTGCCTATACGGCACTGACCGATTATCAGGAAAGAATCTATGCCAGAGTGCTTTCTCTGGTGGAAGTTGTCTCTTCCTGCGCAAAACTTGGCATCGAAGGGAAACATCTGCTGTGCATGCAGGGACCTTTTTCCCGGGAAATGAATATCGCACTGATCCATCAGTTTGATATCGCATGGATGGTAAGTAAAGAATCGGGAAGAGCCGGAGGATTCCTGGAAAAATATCAGGCGGCAAAAGAAACCGGCTGCCGGATGATTGTCATCGGACGACCGAAGGAAGAACAGGGCATGGAACTGGAGAAATGTATCGAGTATCTGAATCGCCGGTTTCTCCCGAAAGAAAATGTTGCAAATGATGCAAAAATCGAAATTGTCAATACTGATACAGAAAATGTAGAAAATATAGAGAATCCCGGCAGCGGGCAGGAAAAGGTTGCGCAGGAACCTGTCATGCAGGAAGCAGCAACGCAAAATACAGAAGCGGTAACCGAAGGAGAAGAAACTGAGGATATCCTTCGGGGGCAAAAGGTATCTCTTGTGGGAATCGGTATGGGAACTGCAGATACTCTGACACAGGAAGGAAAACAGGCACTGGAGTGTGCGGATCTTCTGATCGGAGCAGCACGGATGGTGGAACATATCCGGAAACCGGGCCAGGAAGTCTGGACCGGATACAAACCGGAAGAGATCTGTGCTTATATTGCGGCTCATCCGGAGCACAAAAACGTGGCGATTGCCCTCTCAGGGGATGTCGGATTCTACAGCGGAGCCAAAAAACTCCTGGAGACACTGCACCGGGAACTGCCGATGATACAGAAAAAAGTGTACTGTGGCATATCTTCTATGATTTATTTCTGTGCAAAACTGGAAACTCCGTGGGAAGATGTTCATCCGGTCAGCCTTCATGGAAGAGAGTGCAATCTGCCCGGACTTCTGCGTATATACGGAAAGATTTTTGCTATTGTGGGAACGACAGACGGCATCGCAAAATTGTGTCAGAAGCTGCAGCGCTACGGCATGGGTGATGTGCGGGTAGAGGTAGGCGAACGGCTTTCCTACCCGGAAGAAAAGATCACCCGGGGATATGCCTGGCAGCTGACAGAACTTGAGACGGACAGTCTCAGTGTCGTGTTATTTACCAGAGAGGGAAAAGAAGCCATCGTGACACACGGGATCCCGGATGAAGCATTTATCCGGGGAAAAGTGCCGATGACGAAAGAGGAAGTGCGAGGCATCTCCCTGTCAAAATTACAGCTGACACGGAATTCGATTGTTTACGATGTGGGAGCCGGAACCGGTTCTGTATCCGTAGAGATGGCTATGCAGGCGGTAGAAGGCCGGGTATATGCGATCGAGAAAAAACCGGAGGCTGTGGAACTGTTATATAAAAACAAAGAAAAGTTTGCAGCAGATAATCTTGAGATTGTCGAAGGACTGGCACCGGAAGCCTGCGTGGATCTGCCGGTACCGACCCATGCTTTTATCGGAGGCTCCTCCGGTAACATGAAAGACATCCTTAAACTGCTGCTTTCAAAGAATCCCGGGATCCGTGTGGTGATCAACTGCATCGCTCTCGAATCCGTGGGAGAGGCCATGAACTGTCTGAATGTTTTGCCATTTGAGCAGGTGGATATCGCACAGGTGCAGGTAGCAAAAGGCAAAAAAGCGGGATCTTATCATCTGATGATGGGACAGAATCCGGTCTATGTGATCTCCTGCCGGGGAAAGGAAGAAACAAATGAATAACAAACGCAAAGTGCCGCGAATCCTTCTCGGGGCAGCCGCGAGCGGAAGCGGAAAGACACTGCTCACCTGCGGACTGCTGCAGGCATTAAAAAACAGAAACCTGCAGGTTGCTTCTTTCAAGTGTGGACCGGATTATATTGACCCGATGTTTCACAGCCGTGTGATCGGAACAAAAAGCAGGAACCTGGACAGCTTTTTTGCGAAGGAAGATACCCTGCGGTATCTTCTGGAGAAAAATGCAAGAGACTGTGAGATTTCTGTGATTGAAGGCGTGATGGGTTACTATGACGGACTTGCGGGGATCTCTCCGAAAGCCAGTGCCTATGATGTGGCAAGAATCACAAACACACCCGCGGTGCTAATCGTAAATGCAAAGGGAATGAGTCTGTCTGCGGCAGCTTTTGTCAAGGGCTTTATGGAATACAGAGAAGACAGTCAGATCCGTGGTGTGATTCTGAATCAGATATCCCCAATGATGTATCCGCGGTTAAAGCAGATCATCGAAGAAACCCTGCCGGTGAAAGTGTACGGGTATGTTCCGGTGGTGAAGGACTGCGTGCTGGAAAGCCGTCATCTGGGTCTGGTGATGCCGGAAGAAATCGCAGATTTGCATGATAAACTGATGAAACTGGCAGAGATCCTGGAAAGATCCGTGGATATTGACGGACTTCTGGAACTGGCAGATGGTGCAGAGGAACTTCCTGTTCAGGAACCACTGACCGGCTATCATACAAAAAGAAGCGTAAGGATCGCTCTGGCGAAGGATGAAGCGTTCTGCTTTTTCTATCAGGACAATCTGGAGCTTCTGGAGGAAATGGGTGCGCAGCTGATTCCCTTTTCTCCCATTCATGATGAAAAACTCCCGGAAAATATAGACGGAATGCTTTTTCATGGCGGATATCCGGAGCTGTATGCAAAAGCACTGAGTGAGAATAAAAAAATGCTTACTTCTGTCCGTGAAGCGGTACAGGCAGGTATTCCCTATATGGCAGAATGCGGTGGTTTTATGTATCTGCATCAGGAGATGGAGGACATGGAAGGACACAGCTGGCCAATGGCCGGTGTTATTCCCGGCAAATCCTGGCGTACGCCCCGGCTTACCAGATTCGGTTATATTACCCTGGAAGACGGAACGTGTTTCGGGAAGAATGTGGGAGGAATCCGGGCCCATGAATTTCATTATTTTGATTCGGATAACTGTGGGGAAAGCTATACGGCCAGGAAACCACTGAGCAGTCGGTCATGGAACTGTATACACAGTGACAGACAGGGAATGAGCGGATTTCCGCATATGTATTATTACAGCAATCTGCAGGTGCCGGAACAGTTCTTACGCACCTGTGAGGAAAGGAAGGCATAAGTATGACGTTAGAGGAAACACTGGAGAAGATACATCCGGCAGATAAGACAGCCATGGAAGCGGCTCTGGCACACTGGAACAATATTGCCATGCCGCTTCACAGTCTGGGACGGCTGCAGGATACGGTCGTTCGTATCGCCGGTATGACAGGGAATGCCAGAGTGGACCTGAAGAAAAAAGCTCTGGTGGTCATGTGCGCCGATAACGGTGTAGTGGAAGAAGGTGTGACACAGAGCGGGCAGGAAGTGACCAAAATCGTAGCCGAAAATTTTCTGAAAGAAAAGGCTACAGCAAGTATCCTCTGTAAAAAAGCAGGTGCAGATATCTTCCCGGTGGACATCGGGATTGCCACGGACAGCACGATTCTTCAGCATAAAGTGATGTACGGAACAAAAAATATGGCGAAAGAGCCTGCCATGACAAGAGAACAGGCTGTTCAGGCACTCGAAGTCGGCATCCATATGGTGGAAGAACTCAAAGAAAAAGGGTATGGAATCATAGCAACCGGTGAGATGGGGATCGGCAATACAACGACCAGCAGTGCAGTGACTGCCGTTTTACTGGAACAAGATCCGGCAAAGGTAACCGGACGCGGTGCAGGACTTTCCGGTACAGG
This sequence comes from Oliverpabstia sp., assembly GCF_022785585.1. NCBI lineage: Bacteria > Bacillati > Bacillota > Clostridia > Lachnospirales > Lachnospiraceae > Oliverpabstia > Oliverpabstia sp. The sequence continues at coordinate 9,894 of NZ_JALFPR010000029.1, forward strand.
ACTGAAAAAGAAGATTTCTGTGATCAGAGATGCGATTGCCTTGCATAAACCGAAGAAAGAAGATCCGATCGATGTGCTCGCGAAAGTAGGCGGACTCGATATTGCCGGTATGGCAGGGGTATTCTTAGGCGGAGCAGCCTGTCGGATCCCGGTGGTTGCCGATGGATTCATCTCCTGTGTGGCCGCATTGTGTGCGATCCGGATCTGTCCGGCAGTGAAAGATTATGTAATCACATCACACAAATCAAAAGAACCGGCAACGATGATGATCCTGGAGGCGCTGGATATTCCGGTATTTTTAGACTGTGATATGTGTCTGGGTGAGGGAACCGGAGCGGTAACGATTTATCCGATCCTTGATATGGCGCTGGCGGTATATGGAGGCATGTGCACGTTTTCCGATAATCAGATGGAAAATTATGTGCCACTGGTGTAAGAAGAGAAAGAGAAGGAAATCAGAGATGTTTCATGTAGTAACAGGAGGAAGCGGCAGCGGAAAATCTGCATTTGCGGAACAGTGTATCCTGGATTGTCAGGGAAACAAAAGAATCTATATTGCGACGATGTACCCGTTTGATGAAGAAAGCCACCGGAGGATCGCGAGACATCGCGCCATGCGGGCAGAGAAAAAGTTTACGACGATTGAGCGTTATACGGATCTGGAGCATCTTACGATACCGCAGGGGGCAGATGTACTGCTGGAGTGCATGTCGAATCTGACGGCAAATGAGATCTATCAGGAAGGCGGAGCCGGGGACAATACTGTGAAGGCGATCCTGAATGGAATCCACCATCTGCTGGAGCGGGCAGAAAATCTGGTGGTAGTGACGAACGAGGTCTTTTCCGACGGCATCACCTACGATCCGGAGACAGAAAAATATCTGGAAAAACTTGGTGCGATCAACTGTCAGATGGCGCAGATCGCAGATACAGTCACAGAGGTTGTCTACGGAATTCCGGTTTTTCATAAAAAGACAGGCGAGGAGAGAAAAAATGAAGAAATTTTATCATAGTTTTCTGATTGCATTTTCCATGTATTCGAAGATCCCGATGCCCCAGTGTGAATGGAATGAAGAAAATATGGCATATGCCATGTGCTTTTTCCCATGGATCGGTGTTGCCATCGGCGGAGTAACCTGGCTGTGGGGGACGTTCGGAACGTATCTTGGGCTTTCCTCAGCCTTTTATACTGTGATCCTGACATTGATCCCATGGTTTCTTACCGGAGGGATCCACCTGGACGGATTGTTGGATACGGCAGATGCGATGAGTTCATGGCAGGAACGTGAGCGCCGGCTGGAGATCCTGAAGGATTCTAATTCCGGAGCATTTGCGGTGATTACCTGTGTGGTTTACTTTATGTTTTATTATGGTGTATACAGCCAGATCAGTGCCCGCGCCCTGGCGATGATCCCCTTTACATTTTGTCTGTCCCGGACATTAAGCGGGCTGGCGATCGTGACATTTCCGAAGGCAAAAAAGACCGGATCGGTTTCTGCTATGGCACGCGGGGCGAAGGATAGGCAGGTAAAAGCCACGATGTGTGTGTATCTGCTGATACTGCTGGCCGGGATGCTGCTGGTGGACTGGAAACTGGGTCTTCTGGTTTATGGAATAGCGATTCTGGTTTATACCCTTTATTATCGGAATGCGATGAAGTATTTCGGAGGAACGACCGGGGACCTGGCGGGGTGCTTTTTGTCGCTGTGTGAGGTGTTTATGGCTTGCGGGGCAGTGCTTGGTGCGCTTTGGCTTTAAACGATGAGCAATCGACCGAATCCACCACAACCTACCCAACAAACTTATCATTAAAAAGGAGAACCAACAATGATATTAGTAATCGGCGGTGCTTACCAGGGCAAACAATCTTACGCATCAAAAACATACAACCTGACCGATCCCGACTGGAAAGACGGTCAGACCTGCACGATAGAAGATCTGAAAACAGCAAAAGCAGTCCATCATTTCCACTCCTTTATCCGCAGAGAACTGGACGAAGGAGGATCAGTCCGGGATCTTGCAGAAATAATATGGAAAGAAAATCCTGATCTGATCATTGTAACGGATGAAGTAGGCTACGGAATCGTCCCGATGGACGCGAAAGACCGGGAATGGAGAGAAGCATGCGGTCGGGTATGTACAAAACTTGCGGCACATGCAGCTCAGGTAGTGCGTGTCTGCTGTGGGATCGGAACACAGCTCAAGTGAGAAAAGGAGAAAACAGATGAGAATATATCTGATCCGGCATGGGAAAACACCCGGGAATCAGCTGAATCGCTATATCGGGATCACCGATGAACCGGTTCTGGAAGAGGATCAGGAACAGCTGAAAAAACAGAACTATCCGAAAGCAGAAAGACTTTTTGTAAGTCCCCTGCTTCGCTGCCGTCAGACAGCGGCCTGTATCTATCCGGGCCAGGAGCAGCAGGTGATTCAGAACCTGAGAGAGTGTGATTTCGGAAGATTCGAAAACAAAAACTGGAAGGAAATGACCGGTGATGCCGAGTATCAGGCGTGGGTGGACAGCAATGCAACCCTGCCCTTCCCGGGAGGGGAAGATCCACAGGAATTTCGGGACAGGGCCTGTCAGGGATTCCTGGAAGGATTGAAGCTCTGCGCGGAAGATGGAACAGAATCCGCTGCTTTTGTCGTCCATGGTGGCATTATCATGGCAGTGCTGGAACGATTCGCAGATAGAAAAAAAGCCTTTTATGAATGGCATGTGGGCAACGGAGAAGGATATGAAGCAGAAACAGATCCGGCCGCGTGGAGCGATGCGTCAGGACAGCAGCCGGTGCTGCGTGTGTTAAATCCGATACAAATGACAAAACAACAGTAGTGTAGATAATAAGAACAGAAATAGAAAAGGCGTAACTGCAAAAAAGCAGATGGTTACAGAAAGAGGAAGAAAAGATGAAGTGGACATTACTTGCAGTAGTACTGGGATTCCTTATGGATCTGTGTTTTGGGGATCCCAGATGGCTGTATCATCCGGTGCGTATCATCGGGCATGGGATTACATTTTTAGAGAAGATCCTGCGGAAGATATTTCCGAAAACAAAAACAGGAGAACGGATCGCCGGAGGATTGCTGGTGGTGGGAATCGTGGCGGCTTCGTCTTTTGTCCCATGGCTGATCCTGCATCTGGCGTATGGATTGCGCACCTGGCTTGGGGTGGCGCTGGAGAGCTTTATGTGCTACCAGCTGCTGGCGGCAAGATCCCTTCGTGACGAGAGTAAAAAAGTCTACGATGCGCTGCAGACCGGAGATATTGAAAAAAGCCGTTATGCTGTATCGATGATCGTGGGACGTGACACGCAGAATCTGACCGAAGAAGGTGTAACCAAAGCAGCAGTTGAAACCGTTGCAGAGAATACTTCCGACGGTATCATTGCCCCGCTGTTTTACATGATGATCGGCGGCGCAGTGCTGGGCTTTGCCTATAAAAGTGTGAATACCATGGACTCCATGGTGGGTTATGTGAACGACAGGTACCGGTATTTTGGAACAGCGGCGGCAAAACTGGATGATGTGTTGAATTATATTCCGGCAAGACTTTCCGCCTGGCTGATGATCGCAGGAGCCTGGCTGATCGGTATGGATGGAAAAAATGCAAAGAAAATCTATCTTCGCGACCGAAGAAAACACGCCAGCCCGAACTCTGCGCAGACAGAAGCTGTGATGGCCGGTGCACTGGATATCCAGTTGGCAGGAGATGCCTGGTATTTTGGAGAACTGCATAAAAAACCATATATCGGTGATCCGATCCGGAAAGTAGAGATTGAGGATATCATAAGATCTCACAAACTGATGTATGCAGGAACGGTACTGTCACTTGTGATATTTGGACTGGTGCGTGTTCTGGTCTGCGTATTTATATAAATATACCGTAACTGCGGTGATGGCATTTTGACATAAACATGCCAAAACGATTCGCAGAATGCTACCTACTGAATAGTTACAATTGTACCAATAAAAGAAAAAACAGATACAAAAAGGAGAAACAACGGACTCATGAAAGAATACATACATGGCGGAGATATCTACCGCCACCCGGATGTGCTGGATTATTCAGCGAATATCAATCCGCTTGGAACACCGCCCGGGGTCATCCGGGCGGCAAAAGACAGCATGGAACGGGTTTGCCATTATCCGGATGCCTGTCAGGAAAAGCTGAAGCAGGCGCTGGCGGAATATGAACAGGTTCCGGTGGAATGGCTGATCTGTGGAAACGGGGCGGCAGAACTGATCTTTGCACTGGTGCAGGCGGTAAAGCCGAAAAGAGCGCTGGTACTGGCACCTACCTTTGCAGAATATGCCCAGGCACTGGAAGCTGTGGGATGTGAGGTGAACAGAGAGATCCTGAAAAAAGAAGATGGATTTACTTTGCAGGACAGGATTCTGGACAGACTGCAAAAAGAAGATCTGCAAATGGTTTTTCTGTGTAACCCAAACAACCCGACCGGTATTCTGATGGATCCGAAACTTCTTCGAAAGATTGTAACCCTCTGCGAAAAACGACAGATCTATCTGGTGGTGGATGAATGTTTTCTTGATTTTGTTCCGGAACCGGAAGTACATACCTTAAAAGGTGAACTGAAAGGAAAGAAGTATCTGGTTCTTCTGAAAGCATTTACCAAACGATATGCGATGGCAGGATTACGACTGGGCTATGGAATTACGTCCGGCGAAACACTGATGACGCAGATCGAAGCTCAGCTGCAGCCGTGGAATGTATCCACACCGGCGCAGGAAGCCGGAACTGCGGCGCTGAGAGAGACAGCTTATGTGGAGAAGGCGAGAACACTGATCTTTCAGGAACGGCAATTCCTGCGGGAGGGACTGATGAAAATGGGATATCCGGTGCTGGACTCCCAGGCAAATTATCTGTTTTTTGAGGGAGAGCCTGATCTGTATGAAAAACTTCTGCAGGAAGGTGTGATGATCCGGGACTGCAGCAATTATCCAGGACTCTGGAAAGGCTGTTACCGGATCGCAGTAAAGCTGCATACAGAAAACGAACAATTATTAGAAAAGATTCGGAAAGTGAGGAGATAAATCATGGCAAAAGCAATTATGATACAGGGAACCATGTCCAACGCAGGAAAGAGCCTGCTGGCAGCCGGACTGTGCCGGATCTTTAAACAGGATGGCTATCGGGTGGCACCGTTTAAATCACAGAATATGGCACTGAATTCCTTTATCACAGAAGAAGGACTGGAGATGGGACGGGCACAGGTGATGCAGGCGGAAGCGGCAGGCATCAGACCGTCTGTTCTGATGAATCCGATCCTGTTAAAGCCAACCAATGATGTGGGCAGCCAGGTGATCGTAAACGGTGAAGTCCTTGGAAATATGAGTGCACGGGATTATTTCGCATACAAAAAGAAATTGATCCCGGATATTATGAAGGCCTATGATACGCTGGCAGCAGAAAACGATATCATTGTCATTGAAGGCGCGGGAAGTCCGGCGGAGATTAACTTAAAGCAGGATGATATCGTCAATATGGGTATGGCCAAGCTTGCAAAAGCACCGGTGCTTCTGGTCGGAGATATCGACCGCGGCGGCGTATTTGCCCAGCTGATCGGTACGGTGATGCTTCTGGAAGACGAGGAAAAAGAGATGGTAAAGGGTCTGATCATCAACAAATTCCGAGGGGACAAAACCATTCTTGATCCCGGTGTGGAGATGCTGGAAGAACGAAGCGGCATCCCGGTAGTTGGCGTGGCACCGTACCTGCAGATCGAGGTGGAAGACGAAGACAGTCTGACGGAGCGGTTTGACAGTCAGCAGGAGGTGGGACAGATCGATATCGCGGTGATCCGGGTTCCACGGATCTCTAACTTTACAGATTTTAATCCATTTGAAAATATTCCGGGTGTGTCTCTTCGATATGTAAAGCATATCCATGAACTGAAGCATCCGGATATGGTGATTCTCCCGGGAACAAAGAATACTATGGGAGACCTGCAGTGGATGCGGGAGAGCGGCATGGAGGCGGCAGTCCTCAAACTGGCAGCAGCAGGAACAGTGATCTTCGGTGTCTGCGGCGGCTACCAGATGTTAGGGGAAACACTTTCCGATCCGGACGGTGTGGAAGCGGGAGGAACCATGAAAGGGATGGGACTGCTTTCGATGGATACCGTATTTGCAGACGGAAAGACCAGAACCAGAGTCAGTGGTATATTCGGACAGGTAGAGGGCGAACTTTCCCAGCTTTCCGGCGTGGAGCTGGAAGGGTATGAGATTCATATGGGTGTGACGACTTTACATGAAGGGGCATCCCCGCTGACAACGATCCGGGATCATGCAAAGACCACAGAGGAAAAACAGGATGGTGCGTATACTTCCCGTGTCTATGGCACCTATGTTCACGGTGTATTTGACAAAGAAGGTGTGGCGGAGGCTGTGATCCGGGCACTGGGGAAAAAGAAGGGAATTGATACCTCAGAGATGAAAGGTGTGGATTTTCAGACATTCAAAGAGACACAGTACGATATTCTGGCAGCAGCGCTGCGGGAACATCTGGATATGAAGGCAATATATGAGATTCTGGAAGCAGGGGTATAAGTTATGAAAATAGAACTGGAAAATGTAAAACCAAGAGATATTGAACGCAGAAGCTTTGAGATCATCACGGAAGAACTGGGAGACCGGAAACTGGACCCGGACAAAGAACTGATCATCAAACGCTGTATCCATACAAGTGCAGACTTTGAATATGCGGACAGTCTGTGTTTTTCTGACAATGTTGTGGCAAAAGCCATGGATGCGATCCGCCAGGGTGCCTGTATCGTTACGGATACCCAGATGGGCAGATCCGGCATCAACAAACGTGCCCTCGCCCGTTACGGCGGAGAGGTTTACTGCTTCATGTCCGACGAGGATGTGGCAGCCACAGCGAAGGCAAATGGAACCACAAGAGCCACCGCAAGCATGGATAAGGCAGCACAGCTGGACAAACCACTGATCTTTGCAATCGGTAACGCTCCGACTGCTCTGGTACGTCTCTACGAACTGATCGAAGAGGGAAAACTGAATCCGGCACTCATCATCGGTGTCCCGGTAGGATTCGTCAACGTGGTACAGTCCAAAGAACTGATCATGAAAGCGGATGTCCCATATATCGTGGCACGGGGAAGAAAAGGCGGAAGCAATATCGCAGCGTGCATCTGCAATGCGTTGCTGTATATGATCGATGATCGGAGAGATTAGACGATAACAGAAAAATACAGAAATGTGCTTGTATAAATACCATATGTGTGATAAAAAAATATGCAAGGAAAGCACTCATGACAGGGTGAGGTAGCCTCCCGAGGTTATGCTACCGAAAATAAAAAAACCTATCCTGTCTGAGCCACAGGATAGGCCGCGTCCTTAAGGACATAATTTAAAGCCTAAACTCGGAGCATCCACCATTGGAGTGGGTGCTTTCTGTTACATAACAAATCAATAATTGATCCAATGAATCAGTTTTGATTTAATTAAATACTATCACTTTGTATCAAAGAATTCAAGTGTTTTATATGTGAAAGATTGAAATAGAAGATAATGAGGTTGCTGAGAACGGAGTGAACAGTAACGATAGTGAGGGACAGGCGATAAAGAATATGAAACAAGAGCTACAAAGAAAAACAATAAACCAATTCCCATACGGCGAAGCCCACATGCACATTTTCATGAACGGCACAGACTATAAAAAAGCCGTAGCCGACCAGAATAATGGTGTCTGCGACCGGGTGATCCACGCGCATCTTGCGGAATACCGGAAGCGCGGAATCACCTGGCTGCGGGAAGGCGGGGATATCTACGGAACATCAAAACGGACGATGGAACTGGCACCTGCCTATGGGATCACCTACCGGACACCGATCTTTGCCATTCACAAAAAGGGGCACTACGGAGCGATCGTGGGAAGAGGTTACGAAACCATGCAGGAGTACAGGAAATTGATCGGGGATCTGCGCCGGCAGGGCGGACACTTCGTGAAAATTATGATCTCCGGCATCATGGACTTTACTCATGGAGGCCTGACGGAACCTTCACTTGCCGACAGTGAGATCCGCGAACTGATCCATATTGCCCATGAAGAAGGTTTCCCCGTCATGGCACATACAAACGGCAGTCAGGCAGTCCGGGCAGCAGCTCTCGCAGGTGTGGACAGTATCGAACATGGAAACTTCTGCGACGAAGATGCGCTTCAGGCACTTGCAGCTTCCGATGCTGTCTGGGTACCTACGATAGTAACAGTAAAAAATCTTCTCGGAGACGGACGGTTTCCGGAACAAGTAGTGAAAAATATCTGGGAAAGACAGAAAAAAGCATTATTCCGCGGGTATCAGCTCGGAGCAAAACTTGCTCTCGGAAGTGATGCCGGAGCCTATCGTGTCCTCCACGGTCAGGGACTTCTTGATGAATACCAGGCTTTCCGGGAGATTCTGGAAGAAGACTTCCCGGACTGGGAAAAGCGGATCCGGAACGGTGACCGGCTGATAAAAGAAAGATTTTCTTAGAGCGTGTCTGAAAAAGAACCCTACAGGCAGGAATTCCCGGTTGCAAAAAAATAAAAAGCTGTTATAATAAAGAAGATTTTAATTAGTATAAAAATGCACTCACACTGTATAGATATGCAGACGGATGAATCAGCCGGAAAACTATATGCAGATTCGTGAGTACACAAGAATAACAGGAGGATAAGAGTATGAAAAAGGCAGTTGTATTTGCAATGACAGGTATTATGGCAGTATCCATGTTCGGATGCGGCAGCAAAAAACAGGTAGAGGTATCCAGCGTTGATGATCTGAAAGATCTGACCATCGGTGTGCAGACCGGTACTACCGGAGACAGCAATGCCAGCGATGCAGTAGCAAGTGATTCTCAGATGAAACGTTATAACAAAGGTGCGGATGCCATCCAGGCTCTGAAGACCGGTAAGATCGATGCGGTTGTGATCGACTCTCTGCCGGCTCAGAAGTTTGTAGATGCCAACGATGATCTGAAGATCGTAGAAAATATCTGGGAACCGGAAGAATATGCGATCTGTCTGAAAAAAGGAAATACAGAACTGACAGAGAAAATGAATGCGGCCATCAAGGAACTGAAAGAGGATGGCACTCTGGATAAGATCATGGCAAACTACATCGGTGATGACCAGGGAAGCTATCAGTACGAGACTCCGGAAGGAACCGAGTATACCAACGGTACTCTGACCATGGCTACCAACGCAGAATTCGAGCCATGGGAGTATAAAGAAGGAGATAATATCGTAGGAATCGATGCAGATATGGCGAAAGCAATCTGCGACAAAATGGGTTATGATCTGAAGATTGACGATATGGCATTCGAATCTATCCTGGCAGCAGTTTCCAGTGGTAAGGCTGAATTTGGTGCGGCTGGTATGACTGTGACAGATGAGAGAAAAGAGAGTGTTGATTTTACGGATACTTATGCGAATGCGTCTCAGGTTGTGATTGTTAGAAAATAAATGAGTGGATACCCGGGTGGGGTTCGCTTGATATTTCAATACTCCGACCCGCTCCCGCTCAGCTGACACTGGCAGCGGTACTAAGGCAGCAAAATACGCTGCCTAAGGACCGGCCGTGTCAGATGGTCTGCGTATTGAAATATCAAGCGAACCTTCGCAGGCGGGAGGTAAGAAAATATAGTTTCTGACAATTGGGGATGGCTTTTATATTAGTGAGGTTTAGTAAGGTGAAAGATAATCCCCGGGATATGAGAGATGAAGTGAATAATATACGAAAAGACCTTGTAAAAGGAGTGTAAGGGAAACGATATGGGATCTTTAAGTCATTGGGTTCACAGGTATTTTGTGGATAATGGGGCTTCCAGTTGGTGGTTGACGGGTTTGCGGAATACGTTGCTGATTACGGTGCTGGCACTTTGTATTGGTGTGGTGCTTGGGTTTACGGTGGCGATTATCCGGTCGACTTATGAGCAGACAGGGAAGCTGAAGGTGCTGAATGCGATCTGTAAGGTGTATCTGAGTGTTATCCGTGGTACGCCTACGATGGTTCAGGTGTTGATATTTAACTTTGTTATATTTGCGTCCATCGCGGTGAATGAAGTTATCGTTGGTGGTGTGGCATTTGGTATTAACTCCGGTGCGTATGTGGCGGAGATCGTGCGGTCGGGTATCATGTCCATCGATAAAGGACAGATGGAGGCTGGACGGAGTCTGGGACTTAGTTCCGGACAGACGATGAAGCTGATCATTATGCCCCAGGCATTTAAAAATGTGTTGCCGGCACTGATCAATGAGATGATCGTGCTGCTGAAAGAGACATCTATCATCGGTTACATCGGTATGACGGATATCACGAAAGCAGCGACACTGGTACAGAGCCGTACATATGAAGCCTTTGTACCGTTGATTGCAGCTGCAGTATTTTACTGGGTGCTGGTAACGATTCTGACATACTTTATGGGTAAACTGGAGAGGAGGTTGAGAAAAAGTGACCGCAAATAAAGGAAAAGTTTTATTGCAGGTACAGGGACTGGAGAAAAAGTTTGATGATAATCAGGTTCTGGACGGTATCACCACAGATATCTGTCAGGGTGAAGTGGTAGCAGTCATCGGCCCATCCGGTTCCGGAAAATCTACCTTTCTTCGTTCTCTGAACCTTCTGGAAGTTCCAACCGGTGGCAAGATTCTTTTTGAAGGTGTGGATATTACAGATCCGAAGGTTGATATCAACCGCCACCGTCAGAAAATCGGTATGGTATTTCAGCAGTTCAATCTGTTTCCACATAAGACAGTAAAAGAGAATATCATGCTGGCTCCTGTGACACTGGGACTGATGAAAGAAGAGGAAGCTTCTGAGAAAGCAGAAGAACTCCTTGCCCGTGTGGGTCTTCCGGACAAAGCAGATGCTTACCCGGATAGCCTTTCCGGTGGACAGAAACAGCGTATCGCCATCGCACGTGCCATGGCGATGAATCCGGATGTGATGCTCTTTGATGAGCCGACTTCCGCGCTGGATCCGGAGATGGTCGGAGAAGTACTGGAGATCATGAAAGAACTGGCACAGACAGGAATGACCATGGTAGTTGTTACCCATGAGATGGGATTCGCCAGAGAAGTGGCCACCAGAGTAATTTTCATCGATGAAGGAAAGATCCAGGAAGAGAATACACCGGATGAATTCTTTGCACACCCGAAGAATCCGAGACTGCAGGAGTTCTTATCAAAAGTATTGTAACAGAAAAACAGGCAATGACCGGAAAAGGTCATTGCCTGTTTTACTTACAGGAAATTACTTTCATGTAAACAAAACATTCCGCGAGGATACGCAAGGCACATTTTTGGTTCTCTATAGTTTGTACAAAAAAATAACAGATACAGAACTGAATATTTGTAAAACGACGAAAAATGGTAATTCATGTTAAAAAAATTACATTTATATTGAAAATGCACAAACCCAGTGCTATACTTTTGGATAGTATGATAAATAAGTGAAGAAAAAATAATGAGAGAACAAAAGTAAAGTTCTCGTTTTCTGAGGGGGAAACAGAAAGATGTACAAAAAAGGCTCGAAGGGCTGGTTAAAACACTTTGATTTCATTTTTCTGGATATGATCTGTCTTCAGATCGCATTCCTGCTTGCCTATGTGATCCGTCATGACAACGGCAGTCCCTACATAGTTCCACTATATCGGAACATGGCGATTTTTATGGAACTGCTGGATATCGTCGTGATGTTTTTCTATGAGACATTATCCAATGTTTTGAAACGGGGATATTTCAGGGAGTTTGCAGCGACGGTAAAGCATGTGCTCCTTGTGGAACTGTTCTCGGTACTGTATCTGTTTACGATGCAGGAAGGTCAGGCGTACTCCAGAACCGCACTATATCTGACCGGTGTGATCTATGCGATTCTCACTTACATCGTCCGGATCATCTGGAAAAAAATTCTTCGAAGCAGAATGAGTGAAGGAAACCGTTCTCTGTTGGTCGTGACGACAAAAGATATGGCAGAGCAGGTCGTTCATAATATCCGGGAGAATAACTATGAACGCTTTGCTTTATCCGGTCTGGTAATTATCGATGATGATCTCTGCGGTACGAAAATCGCAGGCGTTCCGGTAGTAGCCAACGAAGAAAATGCAGCTGCTTATGTCTGCCGGGAGTGGATCGACGAGGTATTTGTCATTCCGGCAACAGATGTTCCCTATCCGTATGCTCTGATGGAACAGTTTACGGAAGCGGGTGTGACGGTACATCTGAACCTGGCGAAAGTTTCCGAGGCGATGGGTGGTAAAAAACAGCTGGTGGAAAAAGTCGGACCCTATACCGTACTGACAACCAGTATCAACTATGCATCCGCAAAACAGTTGTTTATGAAACGCGCGATCGATATCGCCGGTGGTCTGTTTGGCTGTCTGCTGACTTTGCTGATCACTTTGTTCGTGGGTCCTGCTATTTACCTGAAGTCCCCGGGTCCGATCTTCTTTTCCCAGGAGCGTGTCGGTAAAAACGGTAAGAAATTCAAAATGTACAAATTCCGCAGCATGTATATGGATGCAGAAGAACGGAAAGCCGAGCTGATGAAACAGAACCGTGTCAGCGACGGCATGATGTTCAAGCTGGACTTTGATCCCCGTGTCATCGGTAATGAAATCCTGCCGGACGGAACGAAGAAAACCGGCATCGGTAACTTCATCCGCGTCACCAGCCTGGATGAATTCCCACAGTTCTTTAATGTACTGAAAGGTGATATGAGCATCGTAGGAACCCGTCCACCGACACTGGACGAGTGGAACAAATATGAACTCCATCACAG
>NZ_JALFPR010000122.1:0-18196 GCF_022785585.1 Oliverpabstia sp.
ACTGCAACAGCTACAGTCATACCAACCATCGGGTTGTTACCTGCACCGATCAGACCCATCATTTCTACGTGAGCCGGAACAGAAGAAGAACCTGCGAACTGTGCATCGGAATGCATACGTCCCAGAGTATCTGTCATACCATAGGAAGCAGGACCTGCTGCCATGTTATCCGGATGCAGAGTACGTCCTGTACCACCACCGGATGCTACGGAGAAGTATTTCTTACCAGCTTCGATACGTTCTTTTTTGTAAGTACCAGCTACCGGATGCTGGAAACGTGTCGGGTTGGTAGAGTTACCTGTGATAGAAACGTCAACATCTTCTTTCCACATGATAGCTACACCTTCACGAACGTCGTTAGCGCCGTAGCAGTTAACTTTTGCACGAGGACCTTCAGAGTATGCTTTACGGAATACTTCTTTCAGTTCTCCTGTATAGTAATCATATTCTGTTTCAACAAATGTAAATCCGTTGATACGAGCGATGATCTGAGCAGCATCTTTTCCAAGACCGTTCAGGATAACACGCAGAGGTTTCTGACGTACTTTGTTTGCTTTCTCAGCGATACCAATAGCACCTTCAGCTGCTGCGAAAGACTCATGACCTGCCAGGAATGCAAAACATTCTGTATCTTCTTCCAGAAGCATCTTACCCAGGTTACCATGTCCCAGACCTACTTTACGCTGATCTGCTACAGATCCCGGAATACAGAAAGCCTGCAGACCTTCGCCGATAGCTGCTGCTGCTTCAGAAGCTTTTGTACAGCCCTTTTTGATTGCGATTGCTGCACCTGTGATGTATGCCCAGCAAGCGTTCTCAAAACAGATTGGCTGGATGCCTTTGATCTGATTGTATACGTCCAGACCAGCATCTTTTGTGATTTTCTCTGCTTCTTCCAGAGAAGCGATTCCATAGCTGTTCAGGACAGCATTGATTTTATCAATTCTTCTTTCATATGATTCAAATAAAGCCATTTATTTTATCCTCCTATTATATTGACGGTAAGCAGAACAGTAATTATTCTTTACGCGGATCAATGATTTTAGCTGCATCTGCAACACGACCGTACTGTCCTTTTGCTTTTTCCCAAGCTGTTGTAGGATCATCACCCTGTTTGATGAAATCAGTCATTTTGCCCAGACTTACGAACTGGTAACCAATGATGCATCCTTCTTCATCCAGTGCAATACCGGTAACATAACCTTCTGCCATTTCCAGATAACGAGGACCTTTTTTCAGTGTTCCGTACATGGTACCAACCTGAGATCTCAGACCTTTACCCAGATCTTCCAGACCAGCGCCGATCGGCAGACCATCTTCTGAGAATGCGGACTGTGTACGACCATAAACGATCTGCAGGAAGAGTTCTCTCATAGCTGTGTTGATAGCATCGCATACCAGGTCAGTGTTCAGAGCCTCCAGAAGAGTTCTTCCAGGAAGGATTTCAGATGCCATAGCTGCGGAATGAGTCATACCGGAACATCCGATTGTCTCTACCAGAGCTTCCTGAATAATACCATCTTTTACGTTCAGTGTCAGTTTGCAGGCACCCTGCTGTGGTGCACACCAGCCCACACCATGTGTCAGACCGGAAATATCTTTAATTTCTTTGGACTGTACCCATTTTGCTTCTTCCGGGATTGGTGCAGCGCCGTGATTAACGCCCTGTGAAACCGGACACATCATTTCTACTTCTTGTGAATAAATCATGTTAAGACTCCTTTCAAACTTGAAATACTTTTTTCGAGACTTATGTATCTCAAGCAAGTGAACCTACTCACCCGCTTATCATAGTTATTTTCGCATACACCCATGCGGTTAGTCCAGACAAACTTGCTTTTTTTTTATTTTTTTCCCTTTCGTTGACATTTTTTGCAGGACTGGTATACTTTTTTCAGAATATTCCGCAGGATTCCGTCACAATTTGCGTTTTATGCTTTTTCTGACGCTATTTTTCTTTATCTGTCAACATTAAGAAGGAATATCGAAAAACTCAGATTATCAAAAAACAGGAGGTTTTCTATGACCCAGTTTTCCCTGAAAAAGGGCTGCCTGTCCGGCAGTACTTTAAAAATCATCGCCATTATCGCCATGGCCATCGACCATTTCGCCGCAAGCATCATCCTCTACGGCATCCTGATGCAGCAAAATCCGTCCTTCCTGGGACACCCTGTCTCTATGACGATCCCCTGGTGGAACATTTATCAGGTCATGCGCTTCATCGGAAGAATCGGCTTCCCGGTCTTCTGTTTCTTATTAATTGAAGGATTCCTCCACACCTCCAGCAAAAAGAAATATGCCACCCGCCTGTTCCTCTTTGCCCTGGTGTCCGAATTTCCCTTTGATTATGCACTGTTCAACACCCCATTTGCTCCGGGTTACCAGAATGTCTTTTTCACTTTATTCCTGGGTCTCCTGACCATCTGGGCCATCGATACTGTAAGCCACAAAGAAATAAACCCGAACCTTCAGTGGATCGTCAAGATACTGATCGCCGCAGCCGGCTGTCTGACCGCCTGGCTCCTTCAGACCGACTACGACTACAAAGGAATCATCCTGATCCTGTTACTTTACCTGTTCCACGATCAGAAGTTTCTCTGCACTCTGGTCTCCTGCATGAGCCTCCTCTGGGAAGCCCCCGCCTGCCTCGCCTTCATCCCGATCAACCTCTATAACGGGAAACGTGGCATCTCCCTGAAATATTTTTTCTACCTTTTCTACCCGGTACACCTTTTACTGTACGGTTTGATCCTTCACTTCTGTTTTCTGAACTAATGGCGTAAAAAAGCCGGAGCAATTATCACCCAACGACAATTGCACCGGTTTTTATCTATTTTCGCCAAAACACAAGACTTGACGCGCCTTTCTCTTTCCGCATTGAAAAACCAGCCCCCGGCGGAAGCGTTCTCCTGCCAGCAACACTTTGTGGGCGGTTAGGGCAAGCTTTGAAATCCGACACTTACGGAGACTTTCGCTTGGGTCAGCTGACCCAAGTGAACATAGTCGTAGTTAGTGGCTAGTTCAAAGTTGCCCTGCCCACGTTGCTGGCGGGAGAACGCTTCCGCCGGGGGGCGTCCCCTTTTTCAATCATCTATCTTTTAGCAACAACGTCTCCCTGTTTCTTAAAGATGGCCCTCTCCGGCACAACCCCTCTAACCGAAGACAGCGGATACACATTACTCTCCCGTCCGATCACCGTCCCCGGATTCAGCACTGAATTACAGCCAACCTCAACATTATCTCCCAGCATAGCCCCAAACTTCTTCATGCCGGTCTCAATATCGAAACCATCTCCGTGCACAACCACCAGCTTCTTATCCGACTTCACATTCGAAGTGATCGATCCCGCGCCCATATGAGCCTTATAACCCAGCACAGAATCCCCCACATAATTATAATGCGGTACCTGCACCTTATTAAACAAGATCACATTCTTAAGCTCCGTAGAATTACCAACCACAGCACCCTCACCGACGATCGCACTGCCACGGATAAATGCACACTGACGCACCTCGGCATCCTTTCCGATGATACACGGACCATTTAACGCAACCGTAGGAGCAATCTTAGCAGATTTCGCTACCCAGATATCTTCCCCGATCTTATCATACTCTGCAGGATCCAGTGTATTTCCCAGCTTCACAATAAATTCTTTAATCAGCGGAAGTACTTCCCACGGATACGTCTTCCCTTCAAAAATCTCCGCTGCAATCGTCTCATTCAGATCATACATGTTCTCAATTCGAATACTTTCCATACTCATGATCATTTTCCTCCTTTTCGATAATTCCCTGCGATACTGTCGTATCGGCTTCGTAACGCCGCCTGATAATTTACCTGCAGCACTCCACCCACTTTCACCCGGATAAAATGCTCCAGTTTATCCATATATTCCCGGGAAGTAATACTTCCCTCGGCTACATAATTCAGCCCCTTCTCCCAGCTCGCGGTAAGCTCCGGATTTAACAGTGCCGGGATCGAAGCGTTAACCACTTCATAAATCATTTCTCCAAGCTGAGTCGGGGTAATTACCTGTGTTTTCTTATTCAGGCTGATATACTTGATATTCACCAGTTTCTTTAAAATCTCTGCTCTCGTTGCACTGGTTCCGATTCCACTTCCCTTGATCTGCGCACGCAGCTCCTCATCCTCGATCAGTTGTCCGGCATTCTCCATCGCCAGGATCATCGTACCGGAATTGTACCGTTTCGGCGGAGAAGTTTCTCCCTCTTTGATCTCATATCCATCGACCGGAAGAATGGCGCCCTTTTTCAGCTTTTGCAGGCAGGCAAGAAAGGCGGCATCACACTGGATATCATCCGTTTTCTCCTCTGCATTTTTCGCATCCTCTTCTTTCTTTCCGGATGGTACGTTGGCCACCTTCAGATACCCTTCCTCCACCAGTACCTTGAAACTCGAAAACAGCTTCTCTTTTCCGACCGCCGACACCAGGCTCACCTTCTGATACACCGCCGCCGGATAAAACACACTCAAAAACCGGCGAACGACCACCTGATACACTTTCTGTGAAATCTGCGGCAGTCTGCCAAGATTCTGCAGTCCCTGACCGGTAGGAATAATCGCATAATGGTCTGTGATCTGCTTGTCATTGACATATCTGGTCTTTTCGATCCCTTGAAAACTTCCCGCCTCCAGGATCTCCTGTGCAAACGGTGCTGCCATCTGGTATCTCGTTAAACCCTTCAGGTTTCGGCTTATCTCCTTGGCAACTGCAGTGGAAAGCACACGGGCATCCGTTCTTGGATATGTCACCAGCTTCTTTTCATACAGTTCCTGCACCACCCGCAATGTCTCGTCCGGACTGATCTTGAACATCCGTGAACAGTCATTCTGCAATTCTGCCAGGTTATACAAAAGCGGTGGGTTCTTCTTCTCTTTTTTCTTCTCGATCTTCTCAAGTACCGCCTGATGCACCGGAGCTGTCTGCTGTGCCATTCCGTTGGAACCGGAAAGTTCATTCGTCACACTGACTGCACTCTCCCGTTCCAGAATGCCTTTCAGTTCTTCCGCCCGGTTTCTGTCCTTGAAACCATTTTCCTTATACAGATCCGGTGACTGAAAATACCGGCTGCCTTCCACAGCACGCCATTCTCCGTCGAAGCTTCTTCCTTCCAACAAGAATTTTCCAAGCACCCGGTAAAACGGTGTTTTTACGAATTCACGGATCTCCCGCTCTCTTCGCACTACCATTCCAAGTACACAGGTCATGACCCGTCCCACGGAAATCACCTGATATTTATTTCCCAGATAGTTGGACACGCTGTTTCCATACCGCAGTGTCAGGATCCTGGAAAAGTTAATACCCATCAGATAGTCTTCTTTCGCCCGCAGATATGCCGATGCACTCAGATTATCATAAGCACTCAGATCCTTCGCTTCTTTGATTCCGCGGATGATCTCCTCTTCCGTCTGGGAATCGATCCAGACACGTTTCTCTTTCTTTCCCCTGACGCCGGCCATCTGTGCCACCAGACGGTAGATATACTCTCCCTCTCTTCCTGAGTCGGTACAGACATAGATGGTGTCCACATCCGGGCGGTTTAACAGTCCCCTGACAATCTCAAACTGCTTTTTTACTGACGGGATGACTTCATACTTGAACTCCCCGGGCAGAAAAGGCAGAGTTTCCAGAGTCCAGCGCTTATACTTGATATCATAGGCTTCCGGATAACTCATCGTCACCAGATGACCCACACACCAGGTGACAATGGTATTTTCCGATTCCAGATATCCGTCATGCCGCGTGGTCTTCACCTTTAACGCTTTGGCAAATTCCTGGGCTACGCTTGGTTTCTCTGCGATAAATACGGATTTATTCATATAAATTTAACCCTTTCTCGTCTCTTCAGCGTCCCTGCGATATAAAAATCTCACAGGGGCAACAAAGAGTATACCGTTTTTCTTCCGGAAATTCAAGTGCACTCCGGAACTTGCCTGGTTTCTATATTGAAATCGTTACTGTTCGCTCCGTGCCCAGCAACACGCTGCGCGATGCACAGAATCTTACAGGAAAGCAATTTCCTGTAAAGTAAAAAATCCCGGGCATGCAACACACCCGGGATTTTATTTTTCTTATTTGCATTCTTATTTATTTTGCCTGAATATATCCTTTTGCTTTCAGAGTCTCTGCACACAGAACAGCACCGCCGGCAGCTCCTCTTACAGTATTATGGGACAGACCTACGAATTTCCAGTCGTATACAGTGTCCTCTCTCAGACGGCCTACGCTGATTCCCATACCGTTTTCGAAGTTGACATCCATCTTAACCTGTGGACGGTTGTCTTCTTCCAGATACTGGATAAACTGCTTCGGAGCACTCGGAAGTTCTGCTTCCTGTGGGAATCCTTTGAAGTTCACCAGTTTTTCAATCAGCTGTTCTTTGGTAGGATTCTTTCTGAATTTTACAAAGACTGCTGCGGTATGTCCGTTCAGTACCGGAACACGGATACACTGGCAGGTGATCACCGGTTCGCTGGCTTTTACGATCTGACCGTTTTCTACTTTACCCCAGATACGAAGCGGTTCCTGTTCACTCTTCTCTTCTTCCCCGCCGATGTATGGGATGATGTTTTCTACCATTTCCGGCCAGTCTTTGAAGGTTTTACCTGCTCCGGAGATTGCCTGGTATGTAGTAGCAACTACTTCGTATGGCTCGAATTCTTTCCATGCAGTCAGAACCGGTGCATAACTCTGGATGGAGCAGTTTGGTTTTACTGCGATGAATCCGCGTGTGGTTCCCAGACGTTTTTTCTGAGATTCGATAACCTCAAAGTGTTCCGGGTTGATCTCCGGCACTACCATTGGTACATCCGGTGTCCATCTGTGAGCACTGTTATTGGAAACAACCGGTGTTTCAGTTTTTGCATATTCTTCCTCGATCGCTTTGATTTCCTCTTTGGACATATCTACTGCTGAAAATACAAAATCAACGGTGGAAGCTACTTTTTCCACTTCATTTACATTCATAACTACCAGTTTTTTTACAGCTTCCGGCATCGGAGTATCCATTTTCCAGCGTCCGCCTACGGCTTCTTCATATGTTTTTCCTGCACTTCTCGGGGATGCTGCTACAGTTACTACTTCAAACCATGGGTGGTTTTCCAGCAGAGAAATAAATCTCTGTCCTACCATTCCTGTTGCTCCTAAAATACCTACTCTTAATTTGCTGCTCATTGTGATTTCACTCCTCATTCTTCTTACTCAATGCACAACCGTAACTTTTTGTATTTCTCTCGCGTACATTTGTATTTACTTGGTAATACTATACCAGTTTTCTGAAAAAATCAACACTTTTTTACTTTTCTTCCAAATATTTTTTATTCCACTCTACCACCTTTGCCATGGCATCCGGTCCCGGAGCACCGATGGTCATACGTTTTTCCACACAGGTTTTTATGCTGATGGCTTCGTAAATATCTTCTTCAAATACCGGACTGATCGCCTTGTATTCTTCCAGGGTCATCTCGTCCAGCGGAATTTTTTTGTCCAGGCAGTACAGCACCAGACGGCCGACAATGCCATGTGCATCACGGAACGGTACTCCATGATTTACCAGATAATCTGCTGCATCCGTTGCATTGGTAAATCCGTGTTTTGCACTGTTTTCCATCACATCTTTACGGAACTTCATTGTGGAAACCATACCTTCAAACAATGCCAGACACCCTTTTACGGTATCAATCGCGTCAAAGGTCAGTTCCTTGTCTTCCTGCATGTCTTTATTATATGCCAGCGGAATTCCCTTCATGGTTGTCAGAATCGACATCAGCGCGCCATAAACACGGCCGGTCTTTCCTCTTACCAACTCGGCGATATCCGGGTTTTTCTTCTGTGGCATGATACTGCTTCCGGTACTGTAGGCATCATCGATCTCCACAAACTGATACTCGTTGGAGTTCCAGATGATGATTTCCTCGGAAAAACGGCTCAGATGCATCATGATCGTGGACATGGCAGATAACAGTTCGATCACATAATCTCTGTCTGCTACGGAATCCATACTGTTCATCGTAGGACCGGCAAATCCCATCAGTTCGGCACTGTAGGCACGATCCAGCGGATAGGTGGTTCCTGCAAGTGCTCCGCTTCCCAGTGGGCAATAGTTCATTCTTTCGTAAATGTCTGCAAGACGACCTCTGTCCCTGCGGAACATCTCAAAATACGCACCCATATGATGTGCCAGTGTGATCGGCTGTGCTTTCTGCAGATGGGTGAATCCCGGCATATAGGTATGCAGATTTTCTTCCATGATCTTATTCAGTGTCACCAGCAGTTTCTTCACCAGTTCGTCCAGTTCTTTGATCTCGTCTCTGACATACAGTTTCATATCCAGCGCTACCTGATCATTTCTGCTTCGTCCGGTGTGCAGTTTCTTACCTGCGTCACCAATCCGGTCGATCAGATTGGCCTCCACAAAACTGTGGATATCTTCGTACTCACTGGTGATCTCCAGTTTACCGGCATCCACATCCGCCACGATACTGTCCAGTCCGGCGATGATCTGATTTTTCTCATCTCCTGTCAGAATCCCCTGTTTTGCAAGCATCGTCACATGTGCTTTGCTTCCCTGTACATCCTGATGGAAAAACTTCTGATCAAATCCGATGGATGCGTTAAAATTATATACAAGTTTGTCCGTTTCTTTTGTAAAACGGCCTCCCCATAACTGTGCCATATTGTTTCCTCTCTTCCCTGTATTTTCCGGCAGACTTCTTTTCCTGTTCCTCACTTAAATTATTCGGGAATCCGCGGATTCACTGCCATTTACTTTCTCATAGTAAAGTCTGAAATCATTCTATCATTAATCCTGTGTCGGCGCAAGTCGCTTTTTATATTCCGTTATTCTGCAAGATTTCCTGCTCGATCCGGGCTTTTTGCTCTTCACGCTCCCGCATCGAGAACACACATCCGCAGTAATCCTGCCGGTACATCCCGTATTCTTTTGACAATTCTGTGGATCGTTTGTACCCGTTCTTCTTCTTAAAATCCGACGGCAGCCACGCCACTTTTGTATCCCGACACAGTTCTTCTCCGATCTCATTTAATTTCTGTGCATTTTTCATCGGACTGATCGTCAGCGTAGTCGTCACATAGTCAAATCCACCCTTCTCGGCCTCTTTGATCGCCTCCGACAGCCGCAGACGGTAACAGGCAAAGCACCGCTCTCCACCCTCCGGGATCTTCTCCATGCCTTTTACTGTCTCATAAAACCGTTCTTTTTCATAGTTGCCTTCCAGAAAAGAGATTTTATGTTTCGCAGGCAGAAGACCGATAAACCGCTCCTGTTCTCTCACCCGTTTCCAGTATTCTTCTTCCGGATAAATATTAGGATTGTAATAAAACACCGTGATTGCAAAGTCCTCACTCAATGTCTCCAGACAATAACTGCTGCACGGCGCACAACAGCTGTGTAAAAGCAAGGCAGGAACTTTCTGCTCCTGCCTGTTGTGTGCGATTTCATTTTCCATTAATTTCTGATAATTTATTTTCTGCATTTTTCCACCTTATCTCCTACAGCCTCTCCCTGGGTTACTTTTGTTTCGTAACCGTCCCGGCTGTTGTCCAGAAGATCCTGATCCGGCTGAACCTGTCCCCGCTGATAAAGCACCACGATCGTAGAACCACCGAATGCAAATCTTCCCTTTTCCTCTCCCCGGTGTACAAACGCTTCTTCCTGAGCATTCTCGATCTTCCCCACCATCAGTGCACCAACCTCCATCTGCAGGACGGTTCCTGCATCGGTTGTCCTGATCAGGCAGAACTCTCTGGTATTTTCCTTATAGATCGGCTCCAGATCGTTTGCAATCGGGTTAACCGTATGGAAGATTCCGGGTATCTTATAGTTGCCGGATTTTTTTCCGGTTTCTGTATAAATATACCTGTGATAGTCGTCCACTGTCAAGCGGTAAACGAATCCATAGCCGCCTTCATAGGCACGAGCCAGTTTTTCACTCTTTAACAGTTCTTTTACCGTATACGGTGTATGCTTGATCTTCATGATCCCGTACTCCGTGATCGGACAGACGGTAAGTTTGGCATCACAGGGACTGATGATCCGCGCCGTATCTTCTTCCACCGGACGTTGTCCCGATTTCAGCTTTCTCATAAAGAAATCATTATAGGAGGTAAATCTTCGTTTGACCCAGCCGGACTGATCCATCGGATGTCCTTTTAAGAATAACGGGATCAGCCAGCAGGATGCTTTCTGGCTCAATATCCAGCCACCCATTCTGGAAACCCACGGATGTACCAGCACTTTTACCACCGCACGCCCCGGTACGCTTTTATATAATTTTTCCAGAAAACGATCCTGCAATCCGGTTTCTTCCCAGCGATTTCCGTATCGATCTGCGTATTTCATATGTTCTCTCCCTTTTACATATATGTTCTCGGAATTATTCTGTACCTGACTTTTCGAAAAAACATGTATAAAACACAAGCCAAAATGTTATCGTATGTCATCTGCAATACTCCGTAATATATTTCGGCTTTTGATCATCATTATTAAAAGCTAAAAAATATGAAAGATTTTTAAGATTGCCAGGGCAACAACGCCGACCAGGACTGCCAGTGTGGAATTCCTGGGTTTTTTCACCTGGATATTCGTCACAAACAGCGTACCGACAACAAACATAGCCACATGAAGTGCCACTGCAAAATGGTTCCTCAGCACCGTATGCAGCACAAACACCAGCGGCAACACGACAGCGATCGATGTGATTGGCAGACCGCTGTAATATTTTCTCACTTCCTCCGTCTCTTCCTGACGTTTTGTCTCACAGACATTAAAGTAGCCGAGACGGACCACACCATTCATTCCATACCATGCAAGGATCACGATACCAATCGGTCCTCTCATACCAAGGCTGTAGGCCAGCAGAATCGGAAATGCCCCAAAGCAGACCATGTCACACAGGGAATCGATCTGAATACCAAAACATTTTTCATCATCCGTACGGTCTGTCTTTCTTCTGGCGATTTTTCCGTCAAACATGTCACACAGTCCCGAAAGAGCCAGGCACAACACTGCCATCTTATACCACCCGTTCACAGTAAACAACATCCCCGCAATGGAACAAAACAGACTGATATACGTCAGAATCACCGTGTAATTGTAATAACCAATAAAACTTATCATGAGTTCCCCCTCTTTCTTTCGTATCCTTTTCCCTTTTCCTGTATCGTTTTCAGCTTTTCGCTGATCTTTTCTCTGTGTTCTTTTTCATTACCAAGAAACAGCTGCGCAGCTACAGTCATGACTGCACTGATCAATAGCTCTGTGTAATAACTCAGTCCACGGCTCAGGATAAGTCCCGCCAGAACCTTTACCTGCCCGAAAATCCCTGTAAACAGCATGGAAAACAGCTTTTCTGAGATTCCCATACCTCCGGGCAGCGGGAGCATATCCACAGCCACGAAAATCATACCCTGAAGTATTACAATATCATACATACTGTACTGATGTAAACCAAAAGATCGATAAACAAAATATGTTACAAAAAACAATGCAACACGCTGCAGACAGGTGATCAGAAACACGATGCCTACCACTCCCGGATGATTTCTCAGATATTCTGCTGTTTTCTGATACTCGACCATGGATCCTTCCAGTTTTTCCAGACGGGAGGTCTTCTTTTTCAGGATATGCATTTTTACAAGAACTTCATGTCCTTTTACCAGAATCTGCCGCATCAGCTGCGGATGAAAAGTCAGAAGCAGCATAAATATCACACAGAATACATTCAGCCACAGTCCCAGCCACATCACCGGCATCACATTCTGCATATAGGTATCTGTGATCCGCGGCTGAAAGAACAGTACAAATAATCCAAGCAACACCAGTACCAGTTTGTAGGTAATGGTTACGATCATCAGTACTACGGAGGATACCGAGATCGGAATCTTTTCTTTTTTCAGATATACCATCTGCATCGGCTGCCCGCCACTTGCCGATGGTGTAATACAGCTGAAAAAGAAGCCTACCGAAGAGATCAGAAAACACTTCCACTTTTTCAGCCGGATCTGCAGAGTATACAGCAGATAATGTATAATAATCGACTCTCCCCAGATAAAAAATATCACACAGATGACTGCCGGGAAGAGATAGCGATTATCCGCTTTTTTGACATTTTCCCAGATCAGTCCCAGATCTTCTCCATGAAAGACACCGTACAAGGTAAGACCAAGCACCAGAAACAGGAAAATACCGTTTCCTATGATTTTTTTCTTATTTTTCATATCCGTTTTTTCTCCATCCACAGACGGAACCGTTCTGTTTTTTTCCAGCGGATCACACATATATAGCTGAGTTCCGCAAGTGCTATCCCTGCTGCCACATCCAGAATCCCGTGCTGTTTTGTAAATAACGTGGATGCACAGATTGCCGCAGCCCAGATCCAGGTGATCGTCATATACCAGCCCGGTACTTTCCGGATATTCCGAAGTACCACCACGCAAAACCAGCTGTCCATACAGTGAATCGACGGAAACAGGTTCACTGCTGCATCCATCTGATACAATTCCACAAGCATCCGGCTCCAGAAGTCCGTTCCCACGATCTCCGGCCGAAGATTCGTTGTCGGAAAACACAGGTAAAAGATCCCGCATACTGTCTTGGCCAGAAGCTCTGCACATAAAAACAGACAGGCTTTTTTCTTCCCATAATAACCCATCAGCAGAAAATTAACTGCACAGAACAAGAAAAACGAAAAATAGATTCCCACAAACCAGGGGATTACCGGAATCTGATTGTCCAAAGATATTTCGATATTCCGGGCTTTCGTATGAGTTCCCATCCACTGACCACTATAATAGATCAGCGAATTATACAGCAGATTAAACACCAGCATCAGCAGATAAGTTCGTGAAATCCACTGACCGGTCCGTATTTTATTCCATATTGTCATATTCTTTTCCTTTCTCCGGGACTTTACAGGACTTTATTATAACAGTTTTCACCATCGTCACAACCGATTTTCGGAAATCTTACACTTTCGTAAGCAAATCTTAATATATGACCATTCGTTGTCTTTTTCATATAATAAACTATAGTGTATTCCCTGACTCTTGTTTTCTCTGCTTTTAGTGCATTTTGCCTGTTACTGTGGGAATACATAATTCCAGGTACACGGAGGTTTTTTCTATGCCTGCTTTATTGGAACTTGACCATGTCGGACTGTCGTATCACACACTCTCCGGAGAGATCCAGGCGCTCTCACAAATCAGTTTTTCCGTTCAGGAAGGCGAGTTTGTCTCTCTGGTGGGACCCAGTGGATGCGGAAAAAGTACCGTCCTGAATCTGATAGCCGGACTTCTGATACCGGAACAGGGACAGATCACCATGCAGGGACTTCCACGGGAACATTCTGTTCTCTCTGTCGGATATATGCTGCAGAAGGATCATCTTTTCGAATGGCTGACCATCTATGAAAATGTCCTTCTTGGTCTTGAAATTCAAAAAAGGAAAACAAAAGAATCCCTCTCACACGTTGACCGTCTCTTACAGGAGTATGGTCTCTGGAACTTTCGTTTTTCCCACCCTTCCCAGCTTTCCGGCGGGATGCGACAACGGGCCGCACTGATCCGCACCCTCGCCCTGGAACCTGCACTTTTGCTTCTCGATGAACCTTTCAGCGCACTGGATTATCAGACCAGGCTTTCTGTCAGTGATGACATCTGGAAGATCCTGCGTAAAGAAGGGAAAACCGCGCTTTTGGTCACCCACGATATCTCCGAAGCCATCAGCATGTCTGATCGGGTCATCATCCTCTCGAAAGCCCCTGCCTGCGTCCGGTGCGAGATTCCTGTTTTTACTGTTCTTACTGACCGCACTCCCATGCAGATGCGAAATGCCCCCGAATTCAAGCAATATTTTCAACAGATCTGGAAGGAGTTAAATCATGATACCTGATTCATCTGCACAACAGTCTTTTTTACGAAAACACAAAAAAAGACAGCAGTTTATCCGCCTGATGCGGCTGGCTGTCTTTCTGGTTTTTCTGCTACTCTGGGAGGTCAGTGCACGGCTCGGGTTCATCGATTCCTTTATCTTCGGAAGCCCCGGTCAGGTATATCTTGCTTTCCGGACCTTGCTTCTGACAAACCATCTGCTCTCACATATCGGGATCACAGTGTTTGAAACACTTGCCAGTTTCTTTCTGGTCGTAGTTTTCAGTCTCTTTTTTTCTGTTCTCCTCTGGCTCTGTCCACGTCTGGCAGCGATTCTGGAACCTTACCTTGTGGTGCTGAACAGCCTTCCAAAGTCTGCACTTGCCCCTTTGCTGATCGTGTGGCTGGGAGCCAGTTATAAAACCATTATCCTTGCCGGGATCTCCGTTGCGATCTTCGGCTCCATCCTGAATCTGTATACCAGCTTTACGGAAATTGATCCTGATTCTCTGAAGCTCATCCGTACCCTCGGTGGAAAACGGAAAGATGAACTTCTGCGTGTGGCACTGCCCTCTTCGGTCCCTTATCTTCTGAGCGTTATGAAAGTCAATATCGGGCTCTGTCTGGTTGGTGTGGTCATCGGTGAATTCATCGGAGCCAGGCAGGGACTGGGATTTCTCATTATCTACAGCAGCCAGATCTTCAAACTTGACTGGATGATCCTGTCGATCATTCTCCTGTGCATCATCGCCATGATTCTCTATCAGGCGGTCAGTCTGGTGGAAAAACGGGTGGTACACACCTGCGGAGCAGACCGTTCCTGATTTACGCGAGTAACAAGCCAACGTGCATACTCACATGAGACCCTAGCGACTGCCTCGATAATCAAAATTGATCCGCCTGAAAAAGGGCAGGTAAACCGATTTTTGTGGTTCATCTGCCCTTTTTCGCTTTTCTTTCTGTCTGCTTATCTATTCTCCGTGTTTTCTTTTTCTCCGGTTGTCTGCCAGAATCAAAAGTACCGCACCAGATACAATTGCCGCCATAAAATACCTTACATTCTTTTGCAGATCTGTCGTCTTTGCCGCTGCCGTTCCATTCGTCGTGCCTGTCAGATCCGCCTTTGTTCCCTGACTGTTTCCCGTTGATACATCCGTTTTTGTCCCGGAATTGCTGCTGCCGGAAGTACCGTTATTTTTTGTATCGATCGGCTTTTTATCTGTAGGTTTTGTGTCCGCAGGTTTTTTATCTTCCTGCTCACCGCCTCCGGTGGAATCGTCTTTTTTATCATCTTTTCTGTCGTCTTCCTTGCTCTCTTCCGTCTCCACGACAAGTAACTGATCTTCATAGACTTCCGGAAGTGTCAGCATCCCGTCTTTCAGCTGATCCGTCACATCCTCTCCGTTTACCAGCACTGCTGTGATCTTCCATCCTTTTTTCGGCTGGATCTGAAACTGCGGGCTAGAAAAGCGCTCCACCGCGTAAGTCACCGTCTCCTGTGTTTCCTCATCGTCACCCTCCTCATGCTGATAGCTCACCTGCGCATGTTCGGATCGTATCGTGACCATGTAGGTATCCGGTACTGTCGTGTTGATGGTGCTTTGCTGCGTAACGGACGAAGTACCTGTCTGCGCAGCCTCTGCCGCAACGGGTATGGAGAGGCACAGGCAAATCCCTATCAGAATAATTGCTGCCTTTTTCATCTGTCCATCCTCCTGCTCTAATCTGTCGCATCCACATAGGATATCTGAAAAGTAACCGTATCCGCATAGGAGCCTGACGGTGCCTTTTTCCAGGATTCTCTGTCGATCGTGATACCAAGCACCGTCTCTTCCCCATACCAGCCCATGAAAGTATAACCTTTCCGCATGGATGATGCCGGAATCGCTGCACCCTGTTTCATCTGCTGCTGTTTTGGTTCCGTTCCGTCATTATTTTCCAGCTGTAAGGTATGTACCTCACGTTCATACAGATACTCGATCACCAGTACCTTTCCGCCTTGGATCTGTCCGGTCTGTGGCTGCGGAGATATGTATCCTTCGAACTTGCGTACTTCCGGTGTAATCACATCCTCGGTCCTGCCTAACAGAGATTCCATGGATGCAACCGTATAGCCGTTATCGTTTGCGTTCTGCAGGCTGTATTTTACCCAGTAATACGTTGCTCTCGGTTCCCATTTTGCGTAAATCGTACTGTTTTGGGCCGGAACCGTTCCGTCAAATACTTTCGTAAGACCTGCATCCTGATACCAGCCGTCGAAGGAATAGCCTGCCCGTTCCGGCATCTCTTCCACCCGGGTTCCGTAAAGGTATGTCTTTTCGGTCGCCGGATCTCCGTTATTTGTCACCATGGTTACCTGATAGGAATTACGCCGGTAGCGGTAGGTGATGGTATCCGGATCATCGGAAACAGTCAGCGTACATCTCTGTTTTTCCGGTGCAGTAAATCCATCATACGCCTTTACTTCCGGTTCCACCGAATCTCCGGCTGTTCCGGTAAAGGTTTCTGTCTCTGCCGTCTCCCAGGTATCCGATCCGTCTGCACACTGTAACTGATGGATCACCTGATAGGTCTTCTTTCCAGGCTCCCACTTCGCATACAGGGTCAGTGCATGCATCGGCATGGTTTTTCCTTCAAAGGAAACCGTCAGGGCTGCGTCTTCATACCAGCCGGCAAATGCATGTCCGGAGTATTTCGGAACCTCCGAAATAACTGCTCCATACATCACATCTGCTGTCTCATCGGCTTCCCCGTTATTTTTCACATAAGTAACCGAATAGCTGTTTCTGTCATAGTAGTACTGCATGCATGCCACATCGTAGCCGGTCACCCATAAGGTCTGCGCTTCCGAAGACTGGAATCCCGGATAAGATTTCACTTCCGGTGTCACCTCGGTATCCGTCAGGGCTGTCTTTGTCTCTTCTTCCACCAGGATATACGAACTCGGATCGAATGGATTCTGCTGGTAATGTTCCACGCGGTACTCACTCGGAACCGGGGTCCATTTTCCATAGATTTTAAAACCATCGTTCCAGGCATCCGGTTCCTCTGTGTTCGCATCCACTGACGGCATGATACCGTCAAAAGGATTCTGATGGTTACCGTCTGTATACCAGACTTCGAAAGTATATCCTGCCCGATCGTTCTGTCTTTCTACTACAGCTTTTATCTCGCCGATCGGTGTGCCATATGGTACATACTGAACCCGGGCAAATTCTTTTCCGTCGGGATTTCCAGTCACTTCCAGAAGAAGCAGGCCGGTATTTCTTGTGTAATAATAATTCACCACAAGGCTTCCGTCACCAAGAACTTCCACCGTCTGTTTTTCCGGTGCGCTGAATCCGGTATACGATTTCACTTCCGGCGTTACGCTGTCTCCTGCATGTGCAGCAAAGGATTCTTCCTCTGTCAGTTCATAGTTTTTCGCATTAAATTCCCGTTTATAAGGAATCTCTTCATTTCCGGTAATGCTCCAGAGTTTTTCCTGGTAATGTCTTACCATATAATTGACCGTCTGCTGTTCCCATTTTGCATAAACCGTAAGATCGTGATCCGGCATCGTCTCTCCAAAGGACTGCTGATACTCTTCATCCAGATACCATCCTTCAAAGGTATAGCCTTCTCTCACCGGTACCGGAACGCCGATTCTCTCTCCCGGTCTTGCTGTCAGGGTCGTTTCGTCTAACGTTCCACCTTTCGGATCGTACGTCAGTGTATAGGTGTTCAGATCATAATAAACCTTCAGCACCAGACTTCCGTCTGCTTTTACTTCACCGCTGGCAAGCTCGCCTTTCCGGTGGTAGACCACAGAACTGTAATCCCCCTCCGGCGCGGTGACCGTCTCACCGGTGGTTCCGGTCATGGTTTTGATCTCACTTAAGGTATATCCGCCTTCTTCCGGTTCTTCCACGTAGTACCTCACTGCGTACGGGATACCGTCGGAAGCTTTCCATGTTGCGGTATAGGTCATATTTCCTGCCGGCACACTCTCCGGTACTTCCGGGGACCAGCCCTGGAATTCATATCCCGGTCGATACACTGCCGGAGCCGTCAGGAATGTTCCATAGCGATAGTCATCACTTGCGACCGTCTCTCCGTTTTCTTCCATCGGGAAGGTGAGATGATACTCTGCTCGTGGATAATAATATTTGACCACGGTTGTTCCGTCTGCCCGTACCGTCTCGGTCTTTTCCTTCGGTGTTTCGTATCCTTCGTGTTCTGCAGGTTTCGGTGTCACTTCCGTGTCGGTCAGTCCGCTGTAACTGATCGGATCCTGTGCCTCATAGA
>NZ_JALFPR010000162.1:0-3676 GCF_022785585.1 Oliverpabstia sp.
CATGAAATCTTGATCTGTTCTCTAAACCAAGCCGTTCACTGTAATCCTTCTGCTCATGTATTTTTTCAATGAGCAGACAAGTTTTGATTCTCTGTTCAACTGTCATCTGCCTCCTCCTCTCCGGATATATCTTCGCTGTGATTCATTGTTCTGCAACGAAAATGTTTTTTGACATCCTTTTTCTTCTTAATTATAATGAGAGTAGGAATCAGAATAAATCGTTCATTTACAGAAATAGTATGATCTATTTCGCTTTTCCTACACTATAACGATCAATGATGTCATTTATCTCCATAAATAGTTACTTTTCGTAACTGTTCAGTTCCTTCACAGTGGACAGTGGCTACTGAATAGTTACGATTTCTCATAATATTTAGATTGTACTTTCCTTGTCAAATCCCGGTATCTGTGTATAATAAACCTCAGAATATAATCATTCGGCATATTCGCAGTTACGAGAGTAGAAAACCTCGCAGAACTCTATCTACTAAATGGTTATAAAAAGACACATAAAGGAGAGACTCTAATGGAAAATATTAAAATCGGATATATCGGCCTTGGATGCCGTGGAAAAGATCTGTTGGAAAATATCGTTCTGGCTCAGAAAGAACAGGTTGTCGCTGTCTGCGATGTTTATGAAGATCGCGCCCGGGAAGGAGCGAAAGTAGTGGAAGCTGCCGGACAGCCGACACCTTTTGTATCTACCGATTATAAAGATATTATCGCAAATGAAGAGGTAAATACGATCATCATCGCAACCGCCTGGGAATCTCATGTAGAGATCGCCCTTGCTGCCATGTATGCCGGAAAAGCCGTAGCCATGGAAGTCGGTGGCGCTTACTCTCTGGAAGACTGCTACAAACTGGTCGATGCTTATGAAAAAACTAAAACACCGTTCATGTTCCTGGAAAACTGCTGCTTCGGCCGCCGCGAACTGATGGTATTAAATATGGTAGAACAGGGTGTTCTCGGCGAGGTAGTTCACTGCGCCGGTGGATATCAGCATGATCTGAGAGACGAAATCGCATTCGGAAAAGAGAACAGACATTACCGCCTTAGAAATTATCTGTCCAGAAACTGCGAAAACTATCCGACTCACGATCTGGGACCGATCGCCAGGATCCTGAATATCAACCACGGAAACCGGATGCTCACCCTTTCTTCCTTCGCCTCCAAGTCCGCAGGACTCCATGAGTTCATCATGCAGAATAAGAGCGATGACGAAAGACTGAAACAGGCACATTTTGCCCAGGGTGATATCATCACCACAATGATCCGCTGTGCCAACGGAGAAACCATCCAGCTGACCCTCGACACCACCCTGCCGAGATACTACAGCCGTAACTTCACTGTCCGCGGAACCAAAGGCATGTACGAAGAAGCCACCGATTCTGTCTTCATCGACCGCAAAGAAGACCGCGATCACGATTTTGACTGGAGAAAAGAGTGCAGCGGAAACGCTGATACCTACGCCGAAACCTACGATCATCCGATCTGGAAAAAATTCCTCGAAGAAGGCGTCCAGGGCAGCCACGGCGGCATGGACTGGCTGGAATTCGAACAGTTCTTCCAGTGCCTGCGCGAAGACAGCCCGATGCCGGTAGATGTCTACGATGCAGCTTCCTGGATGGCGATCACAGCCCTGTCCGAGATGTCTGTAGCCAGAGGCGGTGCTGTCGTTGATATTCCGGATTTTACCAACGGAAAATGGGCGATGGGTCTGGACGCAGCCGGTGAACGGTAATCTATATAAACACAGCTTTTGCCGTGTAACTGCAAGCATAAAAAAGCAGTGCCAGTTGGCTTTATGTAAACCAACTGGCACTATTTTTTTATACCAACGTTCTATTTGCTCTCTTATTTTCGGATTGCCGAAACAAATCTTGATGTGATCTCCGCAGGTCTTGTGATTGCCCCTCCGACTACCAGGGCGAATGCTCCCGCTTCCAGAGCCTTTTTTGCCTGTTCCGGATAATGAATATGTCCCTCTGCGATGATCTTTGCCGGACATTTCTCAGAAAGTTCATGGATAAACGCATAATCAATATCATCACATCCCTTTGTCTCCGGTGTATAGCCACGCATCGTAGTCCCCACAAAATCGGCTCCTGCCTGTGCACATGTGATCCCTTCTTCTATCGTTGCGCAATCTGCCATCACCAGCTGCTGCGGGTACTTTTCTTTGACCGCGCGGATGAATTCCGGTGCACTGCTTCCGTCCGGGCGTCTGGAACCGGTTCCCTGCACTGCTACAATCTCCACACCACATGCGACTAAGGCATCCACCTCTTTCATCGTCACCGTAATATACATTGGTGTTCCTTCATAGTCTTTTTTAATAATTCCGATCACCGGAAGATCTACTACTTCTTTAATTTGTGTAATATCCCGTACAGTATTGGCACGGATTCCGACTGCTCCCGACTGCGCTGCTGCTTTCGCCATCAGTGGCATGATTCCTCCTTCTTTTGTATACAATGGCTCATGCTCCAAAGCCTGACAGGAGACAATAAGCCCTCCCCTGATCTGTTCAAATATTTTCTGCTTCTCCATCCTTTAACTCCACCTTTCCTCTCTTGCCCAAACACAAAATTGTCTGCAAAACTGCATTGTGAAAATTTCTTTTCTTTTTAATATTCTCTGCTATTCATTATCGCATGATATCACACGCTCTAGTTAATCATCATACTCTTCTTCCCAGTAATCATAGGCATCGTCATATCCGTCATCATAATCATCGTCTCCAAATTCTTCTGCCCACTCTTCCGCAAAATCATCGGGATCATCGTAATCATCCACATCGTAGGGATCTGTTTTTTTCAGGGAACCTGAGCCACCGGAATGTCCCGAGAAACTGTCGGAACCGGATCCTCCGGCATCTCCGTAGAAACTGCCCGAACCGGATCCTCCGGCATCTCCGG
Source organism: Oliverpabstia sp. (assembly GCF_022785585.1). Lineage (NCBI taxonomy): Bacteria > Bacillati > Bacillota > Clostridia > Lachnospirales > Lachnospiraceae > Oliverpabstia > Oliverpabstia sp. Next base: position 2,922 of record NZ_JALFPR010000162.1, read on the forward strand.
AAGCACTTCCGGAATTACCGCTTCCGGATCCATTTTTCTCTTCCTCCGGATAGATTTTTCCCCGGTTCGTATAAAGTTCATACCCGTCTTCTCCCCGCTCGATCCTGTAATACACTCCGTATTCCCGGGAGATTGTCAGTTCGCCCTCCGGGTCTCTTTCATTGATCTTTACAGCATATTTTCTGTCTCCGACAAATATTTTATAGAAGCCATCTCTTTCCACCGGTCGCTGGTCTTTTACTTTGCACTCCTCTTTCAGCAGTTCCACAAAAGGATCATGATTTCCATCTTTTGTAGCCTCTTCGAATATAGAATCTATGGAGTCACAGTAATAACTCAGTTCATAATAAAAATACTGATAGTCGGAATCATCATCCAAGAAATTATAAGTATCGGAGTACGTTCTCTGATTGTATTGTTCATAACATACTCTGAGATCCTCGATTCCGGCGGCCCGCATCTTTTTTTGCAGGCTGATCCGGTAATTTTCCATATATTCCTTTGCCTGCTCATATGCTTTCTCATCTGCTGCTTTTTCATCCAGTTCCTTCTGTTCTTTTGCTTCTTCCTGTTCTCTTCTGCTCGTATTATCCCACTGGATACCTTTGTAAAATCCAAAGATAAACAGGAAAATGAGGCAGATGCATCCTATGTTTACTGCTGTTCTTCTTTTGTCCATATTCTGACTGTCACAACCCTTCTCTGTAGATCCGGTTGATTGTTGCCTGTGCATGTTCCAGTTCTTTTTTCTGAAT
>NZ_JALFPR010000051.1:0-6193 GCF_022785585.1 Oliverpabstia sp.
CAGCTCTGCCCCGCTCTTACCAGCAATATATTTTGGATTTCCATTTTCAAATTGTTCAGCAATATCCGATTGAATAAAGCGATTCAAAAAATCAGTTCCATCCATACCAAACTCAATAACTGCATCGTGAAGCATATTTCCCAGTGTTCTAGATGATTTATCTAAATATAGTGAACTATAAGCATGCAACATCATTCTTTTCCTTTTCTTCAAATTCTAAATTCTCATTTAAGTCACTTTACGATTTTGTTTCAATTTCTTCCGTTATGGTTCGAATCCACTTTTTATCTACAAATTGGAACGCTGCCTGTAACTCACGTATATGCTCCCATTTTCCCTTTGCGATTAACCATGGATTTACTTCATATGAGCCTCGATCTTGTGTTGAAAAAAGAATTCCCTTCTCAACTGCACGTTTTATGTACTTTGCGGTCATATTGTCACCAATATTACAATACTCAGAAATCGCTCGGCGTGTTGTTTTATTATTGTAGAACATAATCTTATCTCCATTTGTAAAACCAATCTGTCCGCTAAGTGCTAGCAAAAAATCAAGAGGAATTTCAGAAATAGCATTTACAGCCATCATAGCCTTATAATACACTTTGATAAAATCAGGTTCAGTACTTGTTTTAACTCTTGTACTTTTCTCTTGATATAGAATTTCACCACTCTGAACATCCGTAACCATATTATTAGATTCATAGACAGCAGTATTTTTTGCTCTTAAAAAAATCTCCTCAGTCCCCTCTTTGTTCATTAATCAATTCCTCCAATCGCCTCTATAATTCATCTTTTAATGTAATATATATTACATTAAATAAAAAGTCAATATACAATGTTAATATAATTTTAATTACTATGTTATTGTAATATAAATTATACTTTTAATATAAAATAATTACTGTAATAAAAATTACAGTTTAAATGTAAAAATATTACTGTAATAAAATTACAGTTAGAATATAAAAATATTACATTAATGATGTACGAATATTACACTTCAAAAATAAAGGAAATGGCTTATTTCCTAGGTTTTCTAGCAAATTTTCCTTCTTTTATTTTCTTTCTTCTTTATATAGACGAAATACTTAATATGAAAATCATCTCTTCCGACCGTTGAGCCGGACGACCCACCGCCCCATGGGACCCGTCGCTCCGGCTCTGCCGCCATTGGCGGCACCACTACACACATAAAAAACGTAATCAAGGAAACACATTTTTTAACTACTTACGAAACAATATTTTTATTTTATAATAGAGAATTATAATTCAACTTTTTCAATCTCACCAAATAATTCTGCTTTTGCATTTGGCTTAATTCTCCATGCATTACCATGATTTTTTCCAGAATATTTTCCTGTTTTTGAAGTGTACCCACGCCAATCATATGTGATAATTCCAGACTTAATTAACGATAAGAATGTCATAAACTGTGGAGTTCTAGAATATTCAACTATGATTGATAAGAATAATCTTGATGCGAATGCATTGTTTCTATAGTTTCTGACTATGATATGAATAACATCTGGAATGCCGATGAGGATATTCGCTCACTAAAATCACTGATTCTGTTTGGTGTGCGCGGTATGGCAGCCTATGCCTACCATGCAATGGTACTTGGCTACACCGATGCTTCACTCAATCAATTTTTTATCAATGCACTTTCTGCTCTTTCTAAGGACTTGGGAATGGATGAGCTTCTTCCAATTGTAATGGAAGTTGGTCGCTTTAACCTTCTTTGCATGGAGCTTCTTGATAAAGCAAACACCGAAAGCTTTGGTGATCCAGTTCCAGTAACTGTACCGTTAACAGTAGAAAAGGGACCATTCATCGTTGTTACCGGTCATGATCTTTCTGACATCAAGCAGCTTCTTGAGCAGACAAAAGATACTGGAATCAACATCTATACACATGGCGAGATGCTTCCGGCACACGCATACCCGGAACTGAAAAAATACAGTCATCTGAAAGGAAACTTCGGAACGGCATGGCAGAACCAGCAGAAAGAATTTGCTGATCTTCCGGGAGCCATCCTGTTTACGACCAACTGTCTGATGCCACCGAAGGAGAGCTACGCAGACCGCGTCTTTTCCACGGAAGTAGTTTCTTATCCGGGTGTGGTGCATGTGGATGATGAGAAAGATTTCACACCGGTGATCGAGAAAGCACTCGAACTTGGCGGATTTGCAGAAGACAGACAGTACCAGGGAATCAACGGCGGAGAAAAGCTGACCACCGGTTTCGGACATGGAACGATTCTGCAGGCAGCAGATCAGATCGTGGATGCGGTAAAGGCAGGAGCGATCCGGCATTTCTTTTTGGTCGGCGGCTGCGACGGAGCAAAAAAAGGCAGAAACTATTATACGGAATTCGTAAAACAGACACCGTCCGATACGATCATTCTTACGCTGGCGTGTGGAAAATACCGGTTTAATGATCTGGATCTCGGAAGCATCGGCGGTTTCCCTCGGATCATGGATATGGGACAGTGTAACGATGCCTACGGAGCCATCAAAGTGGCAGTCGCGCTTGCACAAGCTTTCGACTGCGGAGTCAATGAACTTCCGCTTTCCATGGTGCTTTCCTGGTACGAGCAGAAGGCGGTGTGCATCCTGCTGACACTTCTGCACCTTGGAATCAAAAATATTTATCTCGGACCGTCTCTCCCGGCATTCCTGTCTCCCAATGTGCTGCAGTATCTGGTAGAAAACTACCGGATCAGTCCAATCGGGGATCCGAAGGAAGATCTGGAGAAAATGCTGGGATAATGGACAGCAGCATTTTTTAAAGAAAAATCTCCGGCAATTTGTAAACGATTGCCGGAGATTTTTGAATTTCTATGGGGATTTTGCTCCTTGACAGGAAATAGTCAGGTCAGTATAATCTGAAACTGGTACTACCAGTGAAAGGAGAAATATTTTGAAGCACGTAAGACAGTTTTGTATGATATTGTTGTTCTCGTTTATCGGCGAGTTTTTCCGTATGGTGATTCCACTTCCGGTTCCGGCCAGTGTGTATGGGCTGGTATTGCTGCTGGCTGCACTTCTTACCGGTGTCATAAAGCTGGATCAGGTAGAGGGAGCCGCTGATTTTCTGATAGAAATTATGCCGGTTATGTTTATCCCGGCGGCAGTAGGACTTTTGAATGCATGGGATGTGCTGCGACCGGTCGTGGTTCCGGTGGTCGTAGTGACGGTAGTAACAACTGTACTTGTCATGGGAGTGACCGGACAGGTGACACAGCGGGTGATCCGCTGGGAGAGAAAACGTAAGGAGGGAAAAGAAAAATGAAAGATTTCCTGACAAATTCCGTATTTTTTGGTGCGGTGATCAGTCTGGTGGCCTATGAGATCGGAACTCTTCTGAAAAAGAAATTTAAACTGGCAATTTTTAATCCGTTGTTGATTGCAGTCATCTGCGTAATGGCGGTGCTGATTCTGTTTCATATTGATTATGATACCTATAACGAAGGTGGCCAGTATATCAGTTATCTGTTGACACCGGCGACGGTCAGTCTGGCTGTGCCCCTCTATCGACAGATTGAACTGCTGAAGAATAATATCAAAGCCGTTGCAGCGGGCATTCTGTCAGGGGTGCTGGCAAGTATGGTCGGTGTTTACATCCTGGCGCGGGCGTTCCATCTGAACTCTCAGTTGTATGTAACTCTGCTTCCGAAATCCATTACTACAGCCATTGGTATGGGGGTATCGGAAGAACTTGGCGGTGTGGTAACTATTACCGTAGCAGTTATCGTCATTACGGGTGTCCTTGGAAATGTGATTTCAGATCTTGTCTGTAAGCTCTTTCGTCTGGAAGAACCGGTGGCAAAAGGACTGGCTCTTGGAACTGCCGCTCATGCCATCGGAACAGCAAAAGCGATGGAACTGGGTGAGATCGAGGGTGCGATGAGCAGTCTTGCAATCGCTGTGGCAGGTTTGCTGACGGTGGTAACATCTTCTGTTTTTGCAAGTCTGATGTAAAAATATGTCGGGTATTTTTGTCCGGAAATCATGCCGGCTGTGGGTCTGGCAGGGAAGAAAAGTAAGAAAGTGAGAAAAACAGTTGGATAAGGAAAGTGTACAGGCAACTTCACCAAAAGCCTATGACCAGGTACTGGAATATTTGAAAACACTGATAAAAAACAAAGATATTTCTTATGGCGGGAAGATACCCTCCGAGCGGGAACTGATGGAAACACTGAGGATTTCCCGAAATTCGGTCCGGGAAGCACTACGGATCCTGGAGCATACAGGCGTTCTTGAAAGCCGCCACGGCAAGGGAAATTTTCTGGTAAACCGGATGGGAGAAAGCCTCAGCAGTGTTTTTTCCATGCTGGTTCTGATGGAAGAGAGTAATTACCGGGAAGTCAATCAGCTTCGGTCAGTTCTGGAAAAACAGGCGTATGTGCAGGCAAGCACGCTGATTTCAGAGGAAGGAAAGGAAAAAGCAGGAGCGATTATCAACCGGATGGAAAACGGAGATCTTGAGGAACGGATCCGCTCGGATCATGAACTGCACCACCTGGTATTTGAGTATTCGCAGAACCGGCTTCTGATTCTTCTGACGGATGCCTTGTCTGAGATCATACGCTCAGAGGGTGAGGTGGTTTTGCGGCAGGCGGCATCCATTGATACGGAAGAATGGATCGCACTTCATAAGAATATTGCCATCTGTCTTATTGAGGGAAATATTCAGGAAGGGCTTTTGGCATTGGAAGAACATTATGAATGGCTTGAACGTGACATCAAAATGTGATAGGATACAAAAGGAGATTTATGACTGTGCAAAGGTAAAGTGGTGAACACAAAGTGCAGTCTCAGAACGTGATCCCCGAAAACCGTCGGTACGGAGGCGGAAATATACATGATCGGGTCTCTTCTGACAAAGCAGGTACAGAAAGATTCCGGAAATAGATAGGAGAGTACAGGAGGAATTAGCGATGAAAAAAATAAGAATCGGTATTGCAGGTTATGGCAATCTGGGAAAAGGCGTTGAGATGGCGATCCGTCAGAATGAAGATATGGAACTGGCAGGTGTATTTACCAGAAGAGATCCTGCAACAGTAACTGTCAAAACACCTGGCGTAAAAGCATACACCATGGAAGATGCAAAGAATATGAAGGATCAGATTGATGTTATGATCATCTGTGGCGGAAGTGCTACAGACCTTCCAAAACAGACGCCGGAACTGGCAAAAGATTTTAATGTCATCGACAGTTTTGATACCCATGCAAACATTCCACAGCATTTTGCAAATGTAGATGCAGCCGCAAAAGAAAATGGTCATCTGGCTATGATCTCTGTAGGCTGGGATCCGGGTCTGTTTTCTCTGAACCGTATCTATGCAGAATCCATTCTGCCAAACGGAAAAACCTATACATTCTGGGGTAAAGGCGTAAGCCAGGGACACTCTGATGCAATCAGAAGAATCCCGGGTGTAAAACGTGGTATTCAGTATACTGTTCCGGTGGAAGAAGCGATGGATCAGGTAAGAGCCGGAAAACAGCCGGAACTGACAACACGTCAGAAACACACCAGAGAGTGCTTCGTAGTTGCCGAGGAAGGTGCTGATAAAAAACAGATCGAAGAATCCATCAAAACTATGAAAAACTATTTTGATGAATACGATACCACAGTAAACTTTATCTCTGAAGAAGAATTTGACGCTGTTCATAACAAGATGCCTCACGGTGGATTTGTTATGAGAAGTGGTATGACCGGTGAAAATGAAAATACCCATCAGATGATCGAATATTCTCTGAAACTGGAATCCAATCCGGAATTTACTTCCAGTGTACTGGTTGCTTACGCAAGGGCACTGAGCCGTATGAAAGCAGAAGGAATGACAGGATGTAAGACGGTCTTTGATGTAGCTCCGGCATATCTTTCCCCGCTGAGCGCAGACGAGATTCGTGCACATCTGCTGTAAAAATAGAAGAACAAAAGACAAAAAGAAGAGCTGGCTGTTAAAAAACGGTCACTCTTCTTTTTTCGTGAGCAACGAGTAAAAAAATACCACCCGACACAGAAAGTGTCAGATGGTGTTTGTGCGATAATTTTATTTAAAATTGGTAACTGTTCAGTACCTTCACAGTTACGAGCAAAAATGCATTTAAAATCACCTTCGGTGATGGCATTTTTGCTTGTATGTCTCGGGATTTTGGCATAAATATGCCAAAACACCTCGCGG
>NZ_JALFPR010000077.1:0-6999 GCF_022785585.1 Oliverpabstia sp.
ACCTGCACGTTACATGTCTGCTGAATCTCTTCTGTCAGGGAACCGTTATTCTCCTCACAGAGACTTCCTCTCGCATCCTGCCAGGTATACAACGGACTGACACAGGTTCCTTCTTTGTCGATATAGACGATCCCATGCATCTGCCCGGTAAGTCCGATTTTTTCCACTTCCGGATATTCGTCCAGAAAATCATCCAGCATCTGTCTGCTCTTCTTTACAATCTTTTCTGCATCCTGGATCCTTTCCCAGTCCTTTGTCGTTGTAAGAAAGCTCCCGTTTTCAATTGTTTTTGCTTTAAGAATCCGGGGTTTTTGTGTTCCGTTTTTTTCCAGAACCACACCGCTTATGGTTGTTGTTCCGATATCTATTCCTACTGTTTGCATAAATCTTCCTCTCTATCTTTTAGTACAAATGAGTTTTCTTCTCCACAAGCTTATCTCCCTCATATCTTAATTTCAGCGAGAAAAATCTTTCTTCCCCGGAAAGAAGCATATCCAGAAACACTCTGTCGCCCTCCCAGGTCGGAAGTTCTGGCACAACTGTTTTATCTACCCAGCAAAGTTCTCCCTCATCGCATTCGATCAGTTCCCCTGTGTATCCATCCGCTGTGAACACGCACATCAGTTCCGCTTCGCAGGTATCGCTGATAAATGTCACCACACCACGGAACCGATACGAGGTAAGTGTAAGCCCGGTCTCTTCCTTCACCTCACGCACCAGACATTCCTCCGGGCTTTCCTGATATTCCACATGACCGCCGACACCGATCCATTTTCCCTCGTTGATATCATTCTTCTTTTTTACTCTGTGAAGCATCAGGTATTTGCCTTCGTTTTCTATGTAACATAACGTTGTCGTTGTCATTTTCTCATTCTCCCGTATTTTTCCATTCCATATTTTAAAGTATACTAATCTTTCTTTGCAAGTTCTTCCAGCACCCACGCGAAGGCCCGGGCGGTCCGCATATCCGGTTCTTTAAAATGGCCGCCGTGATTCCATTCCAGCGTACACGGTATCTCTTCTTCTTTCAGCCAGGTAAACGTCTCTCTGATGCAGTTTCCCACCTGCGCCATCACCGGATTCCTTGTTTTTTCTTCTTTATCGCCAAGACTCAGGTAAATACAGTCACTTCCTACCCGCCGGCTCTTCATATCTTCCAGGAATCCCGGAAACCAGACCGAGGGAGATGTTGCTGCGACACCTTTGAAGCGATCTGTCTGCATGGCTGCCCACAGGGCAAATAATCCTGCCATCGAATATCCACCGATACAGTATTTGCGGTCGTTGTCCGTACACAATTGCAATACTTCTTCCAGTGTATTTTCCGCACCGTCTCCAAAATCTTCCGTTCCAAATACAGCCGGGGCATTCCATGGTGAAAGATCGTGATTCCAGTTTTCCACTTTTACTGCCACAAACGCAAACTCCTGATCCGTCAGTCTGTGGATCTCCCGGATCTCGTTTTCTATTCCCAGCAGATCATGATCTCCCACCATCTGAAGCAAAGTGATCGGTGAATGACTGTTCCCATAATTATATGTAATCATTGCTCTTCCCACACCTCATTTTCCTGTCTTTCGTATTGTTTTCATTATACAGTTTTCGTTTCCGGTTCTCAATGCAAAATATTATGAACTTTTTCTTTTTTCTTGAATCTTACAACAAATAGTGGTATCATACATCGTTGGCGCTTTTTTGCGCTGCGAAGCCAAACATATCATACAGATTGGAGGACCTATGACAAAAGAAAATACTTCTGCCCCTGCAGCAGAAAATAAAATGGGAACTATGCCCATCGGTAAACTTTTATTTAATATGTCGTTACCGATGATGATTTCCATGCTCGTGCAGGCACTTTACAACATCGTTGACAGTATCTTCGTGGCGAAGCTTTCCGAGAATGCCCTTACTGCTGTTTCTCTTGCCTTTCCTTTACAGACATTACTGATTGCTGTTGCAACCGGTACCGGTGTCGGTATGAATGCTCTGCTCTCCAGATCACTGGGGGAACATAAGTTTAAAGAAGCCAATAAGATCGGTGTCAATGCAGCTTTTCTGTATTTTTTAAGTTATCTTGTATTTTTGATTCTGGGATTTACCGTTGTAAAACCATTTTATGCCAGCCAGATCAAAGGTGCGGATGCTGAGATCATGGAGATGGGCATCGAATATCTTCGTACCGTTATGATTTTCTCTTTCGGTTTACTTGCACAGATTTACTTTGAACGCCTTCTAACCTCCACCGGAAAAACACTTTTCAGCATGACTTCCCAGTTATGCGGAGCTCTTACCAATATCATTCTGGATCCGATCATGATCTTCGGTCTGCTGGGATGTCCGGCCATGGGCGTTACCGGTGCCGCTGTGGCAACCGTCATCGGCCAGTGTGTCGCTGCTGTCGTTGCGTTTACCTGCAATCACAAGTTTAACACAGAGATTAAGATCCGTTTTCAGGGATTCCGTCCGGATATCAAAATCATCGGAACGATCTATGCGATCGGTGTTCCTTCGATCATCATGCAGTCTATCGGCTCTGTGATGACGTACTCCATGAACCGGATCCTGATTGCTTTCTCATCCACAGCAACCGCTGTGTTCGGTGTATATTTCAAGCTTCAGAGTTTCTTCTTCATGCCGGTGTTCGGTCTGAACAATGGTATCACGCCGATCATTGCCTTCAACTACGGGGCTCAGAACAGAAAACGTATGATCAAAACGATCAAACTCAGCCTGATCACTGCTTTCTGTCTGACCTTTGTCGGATTCTTATCTTTTGAGCTGATTCCACAGGTTCTTCTTGGAATGTTCAATGCTTCCGAAGATATGCTCGCCATCGGTATACCTGCACTGCGTATCATCGGGGTTCATTATCTGATCGCCTGGTTCTGTATCATCTGCGGAACAGTATTTCAGGCTCTCGGAAAAGCAGTATACAGCATGATCGTATCGATCCTTCGTCAGCTCGTGGTCCTGATCCCGGTAGCCTACCTTCTTTCCCGGATCGGAGGACTGCATGTGGTATGGTGGTGCTTCCCGATTGCAGAGGTTGCATCTCTTGTTGTTTCACTGACTTTCCTGTTCAGTGTCAACCGACAGATTATTTCTAAAATACCGGATGGAAGTGACATTCTGTAAAATACATGCATTTACTATACTTGTAAAAAACATCCCCTTTCACAAAAATTTTTCTTTCGTGAAAGGGGATATTTTTATCCTATCCGGATACTATATTGAAGAATTTGCGCAAATGCTCAAGGCTTGTTTTGAAACAGCATAAATCCATTGGTGTCAGGCACCTTTACACCGGAAACCTTCTGCAAAGAACGTAATGGATGCTTTAGATAAGGCAATTGAGATCACTGCGGATTGTCCGTACAGAAGAACTTTTCATTCTGATCAAGGGTGGGCTTACCAAATGAAAGCATATTCTCATAGACTAAAAGAAGAACGTATATTTCAAAGTATGTCAAGAAAGGGAAACTGCCTGGATAACTCTGTAATGGAAAACTTCTTTGGACTGCTCAAGCAAGAAATTTACTATGGTGTTGTTTACTATAGCTACGAGGAATTAAAATCTAAGATAGAACGTTTTATAAAATACTACAATGAAAAACGAATAAAAGAGAAGTTAAGATGGATGAGCCCTGTTCAATACAGGCTTCATATCCTAGCTACATAAAGAAAAACGAGACGACCGAAATCGTCTCGCAAAAGTCTAACTTTTTGGGGTCACCTCATTTTCCGGAGAAGGAAGCGCGTTTTATTAAGTTTAAATCAGCCGATAACGCTTTCGAGATACTCGCGGCTTGCTTTGATGCTTGCGAGAGGCGAAAGAGGAGTGTTGTACTCTTCTTCGGTCTGACGGGCGCAGCAGTCAAGTTCAACAATAATGTAAGGAGCATAGTCAAGCTCAGTTACAGTTTTAACGATTTCGGGGATATCCATGATACCGGTGCCAACGGTGCAGATATCGGTCGGATTTGTACGGCCGAAAATCTTTTCGCAGTAGTTCTCTCTGGTCAGATCGGTAACACCCTCAATCAGGTTGATCGGATCAGCAGATTTACCCATATCTTTCTGATGGATCAGTTTTGCACGGGAACCGAGCTTTTTAATCAGTTCAACAGCCTTCTGTCCGCCGCGGGTTGCCCAGAAAGTATCGACTTCGAAGAAAACCAGTTCGGGATCGGTCAGTTCAACCAGCCATTCATAAGCGGTTTTGCCTTCAACCTGATAAAATTCCTGACAGTGGTTGTGATAATAGAAAGCCATGCCGTGTGCTTTTGCCAGAGCAGCCATTTCATTGCAGGCTGCGGCAACTGTTTTGATCTCTTCCATTGTGGTCATGATACCCATCGGCAGGATAATAGCTTCCGAATGCATCTTGACGTTGTCTTCTACAATCTTAACCATATCTTCATGGGTAGAGGTAAAAGGATCAAAATGTACGTGGCTTGCAATAGCAGTCAGACCAAGCTCTTTTACTTTATTGCCGATTTCTTCGGGGCTGTTGCCGGGAACATCTACATACTCAACATACTTATAGCCTGCTTTTGCAACATTCTCCAGAGTTTTGAGGTAGTCATTTGCCAACTCGGTCATAACCGAGAAAAGCTGTACGCCAACTTTCAGTTTCATAATAAATCGTCCTTTCTTTTGGTATAAAACCATGTTGTTTTTTATTGTACCAAGTCGCTAGCGCGACGTCTAGCCCTAAGTACATCAAACCACTACTTTTTTTTAGAGAAAAACCAAAGAAAGTACTTTATTTCCTATTGATTTTCACCATTTCCGGAACATCCGTGTTTCTCTTCACCACAGTGATGCTCGCCACAGGAGTGACCATGTTCGTGTGTGGTACAGTGTACTTCCGGATTATAGTCAAGGTTTCCTTTCAAATAAGCCTCTATCGCTTTATCTGCATTTCCTTTTACGCCTCCATATAACCGGATTCCTGCCTCTTTCAGTGCTGTCTGTTCTCCAACCTTTCTTTGAATGATTATTTTTCTGACGGATTCTTCGGATCTTTTACAGAGTCTGTTACAGCAAAATACATTCTTTCCATCACATAACTGATAGTCGCCCCCTGAAATATGTAACTTTTTTCCATTTACCACACTGTCTGCCAGTTTATAACGTGCGGATTCATAGATCTCAGTCACTGTTGTCCTTGAGATTCCCATTCGCTCTGCACACTGTTCATGTGTATATTTTTCCAGGTCAACCAGTCGAATCACTTCGTATTCATCTACGGTCATAGTAATCTCTTCTCCCACAGAGATTCCTTCCGGTTTAAAACTGTCATATGCAGGTTCTGTACAGATTTTTCTGCATCTTCTTGGTCGCGCCATAATTTCTCCTTTTTTATTTCCGTCATATGTCGATAATTATCATAATCCTGTTTTCGTATAGAATCAACTAACTAAGAAATTTATTAGTTACTTTGTTTATTTTCTTTACAGGTTTTGTTCAAACAGTTTATACTCTGTTGTTTTTCTCATGATGCTCAACTGGCCTTATACCTGTGATGATTGTGGAAAATTTGAACCAAAAAAACAATGGCGCTCTGTAAAATTAGAACTCAGTGAAACTTAGCAAAACTTAAGTTCACTGCATTTTTCCTCTTTGGCAAAAGAAAAAGCACTGTAAAACCAATAATCCAACGGTTTTCAGTGCTTTTTTCATGTTTTAACTATTGAATTTCCCTCAGACACCTACATAAGTGAAACTTAGCGAAACTTAAAAATTGCAGAACGAACAGAATCAATCCCATCTCTGCTCAATGTTGCCAGTCCTTGCATATTGTAATACCAGTCATCTGGCAAACTTAACATCAGCGACAATAGACCTTTCGCTTTCAATGTCAGATTCTTATTCTTGAAATGGTGATTACTCATTACCGTAAAATTCTTAGTTCTCTCTACACGAAAAATCTGTGCCATGCTCCCATCCTCCTTTCCAGTTCAAAAGAGAAAGCGTAAGTAATATCTCTATCACTCACGCCTTCTCTAAACATTTTATTCTTTTTTCAATGATTTTTTAATCTGTCCAATTACCTGTTCAATCCTCAGTTACAAACTTCAACTTTGTTAAACATAGATCAGTTCCTTCAAAATAATCTCTTCCACAAACGCTCTGTGCTGATTAGCAGCTCTTACCCACGCAATCTGATCTTTCTCTTTATCCGGTAATGGTTCTTTTTCTTCCAACTGTTTCAGAATCACTTCTTCCCGTTCTCTGGCCGCCTTGTCCACTTCCAGAAGATGTTCTCCAATTGTATCCTGTAAAAGCATCACCTGGTAGGTTGAATTTCGATGGTTCTTCAGATAATCTCTGCGTAAGAATCCATACTTGCCAAACTGCTCCATCTGCTCACCGGATTTATAAGTAAGATTCGGAGTCAGATTTCAATTTACATTCGTGTACGTTAATTTCATTTTATTAGCACTCTCCATTTCTCATCATTTTTTGACCGCAAATTTACGACATTTACGACAAATCTGACACTGCTTTACAATACCAGCCAAAATGACTGATGTCCCGGAAAGCCTGTAAAACAGGCACTTCCGTGATACACAAGACAGGACAAAAGTCGACTTCTATTCTCAAAGACATCCCAATAAAATTTCTGAATGACAGGAAAATCCGTTTGCTCTGCTTTTTGCAATTTCATTTGTTCTTTTATGTCCTATTATAGCACGCAGCAAAAGAAAGCACCTCATGAATCTCTCTTATCCGCTAATTCTCTCCGATAGTATCTGTAAAATAAACTCCCCGTCGTACAAACAGCCACAAAATCCGCAATCGGCTCAGCCAAAAATACACCGATGGTTGGATTCGCAACAATATGAGACAAAAAGAAAATGAGTGGAATCAGCAAAATGATTTTTCTCCATATGGTCAGAAAAATAGCTGTTTTGTCCTGATCAAGTGCTACAAAACTATACTGACACGCAACCTGTATTCCATATATGCAAAGCAGGCAAAGATAGGTTCGAA
>NZ_JALFPR010000101.1:0-8041 GCF_022785585.1 Oliverpabstia sp.
AGATTCGGTGAGGCGGGAATTGTTGCAGTAGCGGTAAAAGATGAGATGAAATTCATCGGAACAGAGATTCCAGACTTTGGTGTCTCCGGCTGCAGCGGCTTTGCGGCCGTTTTCCAGAATCTGTTTTGCTTCAGCCATCAGTTTTTCCTGATCCGGGAAGGCTGAGGCGTAGCGGATAGCGAGACCGTCCAGGTCACCCATGAAAGAATAGATTTCCCGGAGATCCTCTGAGGTAAAGCGGATGACGTTGACGCCGATATTTGAATAATAAGAAACCAGCTGATCCTGCGTCAGGCGGGTCAGGGCTTCACGGATCGGAGTGGAGCTGACCTGAAAGCGTTCCTGCAGAATTTTTAAGGTCAGTTTTTCTCCGCATTTGATCTTCTGCGTCAGAATATCATTTCTTAAAATCTGATAGATCTGTTCCGATAAAGTTGATTTATTTAATCCCATGAAAAAGTCTCCTGTCAAAGTAAATTATCAAAAATGTTGGGGGCAAAACACCTTTTGCCCCCTTTGATACCAGATTGCTACGTGCTTTGCACTCTCGCAATCTTCAAAAACATTCGCAATCCGCGCATTTTTCTTCGAAAAATGGCTACTTACTCATGTTTTTGGCGGGTCAAGAGATCAAAAATCCTCTTGCAAGCGAGCTTGCATCGGCTTTTCGACCTTTTGCCCCTGGTATCTATCAAATATTATCTTATCATGACGCCAAAATCCTTTCAAGAAAAAACGGCTGCAGGAGATCCATTATACTCATTGACATCAACGCGTTGAAGTGTTATAGTCATATTTAGTATAATACATTTTGCAAAATGCAAAATAGGAGAGAAGATTACACAAGCAGGGGCACAAAAAAGGTTTCCTTTCTGTGTCTTTTTGTTTGAAAGGGAGGAATAACATGGCAGAATACAACTGGCCTTACCCGAATGAATTCGGACAGACCGAAACCGTCGATGCAGACATTCTGGTTTTAGGCGGCGGTCTTGCAGGATGCTTTGCAGCTATTGCGGCAGCGCGGAAAGGAAAAAGGGTCGTACTGGTAGAAAAAGGCGCAACCAAGAGAAGCGGTGCAGCAGGAACCGGATTCGATCACTGGGAATCCGCCTGTACGAACCCGTGTTCTCAGGTAACTCCGGAGGAGATCGCGAATGCCTATGTGGATGAGCAGGATCACTACAGCAACGGTATTGCACATTATATTGAGTGCAGAGAAGGCTATGACCGTATGCTGGATCTGGAAAGCTTCGGCGGGAAGATCCGTGACACAGAGGATGAATTCAAGGGGGCGGAATTCCGCGACGATGAGACGAAGCTGATGTTTGCCTATGATTATAAGAATCGTTTTACCCTTCGGGTATGGGGATCTACGTTTAAACCGGCGCTTTATAACGAACTGAAACGTCTGGGTGTTACAATCTATGACAGAACAGAGGCTACCGCGCTGCTTACTACGATTGAAGAGGGAAAGAAACGAGGCATCGGTGCCATCGGTATGAATGTACATACGGGAAAACTGATGGTATTCCGTGCCAAAGCCACACTGCTTACGATGTCAAGACCGGCGCGTGTGTGGTTATTTAACCCGGATCTTACCGGACTTTGCGAATTCCGGCCGATGCAGTCCATTGGAAGCGGTCATGCCATGGGATGGAGAGCCGGTATGGAGTTTACCATGATGGAAAAATCGGTGAAAGGTGAATTCTCCGCAGCCGGACGAAGCTTCCCTCCTTACGGAACAGGAAACAATCATAATACCTGGTATGCAGCGACGATGGTGGATGCCAGAGGCGTGGAAATTCCGTATCTGGATCGTGACGGCAATGTGCTGAAGACTGTCTCTGAGCGTTATTATCCGGTAAAAGGACAGAAGTTCTTCTTAAAAGGCGGCGTGATCGATGAACCGAAGTACGAGTACCGCGGACCGGAGACGATGCCTTTTGACGAACTGATCAAGAGGGGATATAAACTGCCGTTTTATGCGGATCTGAGCAGAATGCCGGAGATGGAGCGGAAAGTCATCTGGGGCATGATGGTCGGAGAGGAAGGAAAGACCAAGATTCCGATCCTTCAATATTATACAGAACGTGGATTTGACCCGGAAAAACATATGCTGCAAAGTTATGGCAATGGCTGGCAGTCAGCAGCTTTCCTGGATCAGGAGAGACAGCTGTTCGGTGCGCCGGGCGGAATCATGCATGACTGGGATCTGAAGACCAATATTGACGGTATCTATGCGGCCGGTGATCAGCTGTTTGCATCCGACTGTGCCGGATTTGCATGTTCCACAGGATACTATGCGGGAAGAAAAGCGGCAGATTACAGTGATACGATCGAAGAACTGGCTGAGATCGACCAGGCAGAAGTGGATGCGGAGAGAGAACGTCTGTATGCACCGATGAACCGTACAGAAGGCGTCACCTGGAAAGAACTGAATATGGCGATCTCCAAGGCGATGCAGAATTACTGCGGTGGCGTGAAGAATGATGATCTTCTGATCCAGGGAATCGATCTGCTGAAGTCTTACAGAGAAGAGATCGTTCCGCAGCTGTACTGTAACAACCCGCATGAACTGATGCGTACCCATGAGGTGCTGGACATTCTGGATGTTTCCGAGATGATCCTTCAGGCCTGTCTGATGCGAAAATCCAGTTCCAAACAGCTGTGTTTCTATCGAAGCGATTATCCGCAGATGGATCCGAAAGAAGACCACTGCTTCATCACGATCCGCCAGGAAAATGGCGTTCCGGTACGGGGAACCGTTCCGGGGGATTATTTCGGTGATCTGAAAACAGAGTATGAGAAGAGAAACCAGGATTATATCGGAGGTGAGGCAAGATGAGTAAGATGAAAGTTGAAGTGATTCCGTGCAGTGCCACACCACTGATCTACGATGAAGAAAAATGTATCGGCTGCAACGCCTGTGCAGAAATCTGCCAGTGCGATATTATTCTGCCAAATCCGGAAAAAGGGAAACCTCCGATCGTGATGTTTCCGGGAGAATGTTATTACTGTGGAGCCTGCGTGATGGTATGTCCGAAAAAAGGCGCACTCCGTCTGCAGCATCCGGTGATGAACCGTGCAAAATTCGTCTCGGTAAAGCCGGAACCAGAAAATTAGAAGGGGATTGAAAATGTTCTTTGCAAAATGAGCCATGCAGATCAATCGATGATCCGATGGATTGACTTTGCGTTTTGAAACAGAATTTTAAAAGAGAAAGATCAAAAGAACGGCCCGGAATGCTGGCAGGAATCCAACAGAGGATCAGATTCCGGGCAGAACCAGGAGGAAAAACGTGGAAACAAATACAAAAAAGAAGATCGGTCTTCTGGGCTGTATCGGAACGGGAATCGGTGCGATCATCGGTTCCGGAATTTTCGGTTCACTGCCCACAGTGATCAATGATATTGGAACCGGAATTGTACTGGCACTGCTGGCGACGATTGTATACACCTTAGCCAAGACGATTCCAAATGTTTATCTGTCGTCGGTAGCACCGGCATCCGGAAGCTTTTTTATCGCACCGACGAAGCTGATCCATCCGGCGGTTGGTGTATTTATGGCGGCACAGAATCTGTTACAGCCGGTATTGATCTCTGTGTTTGCGGTGTTGTTTGGCGATTATTTTGTGGCGCTGTTCCCGGCGCTGGAAGGATATAAAACGCTGATCAGCATTGTGATTCTGCTGATCTATACGGGAATCGCATGGCAGGGCAATCATACCTTTGCGTTTGTCAATAATATCATGGTAGTAGTATTGATGGTGGCTATGGGCTGTTATATTTTTGTCGGTATGCCAAGCATTGATACCTCCAGACTGACACTGGGCGAAATCTTCAATCCGGGCGTGAAACTGACCAGCTTTGCGGCAGCAGTCGGTGTGCTGGCATCTTCGCTGTCCGGTGGAAGCGCGGTTTCCCAGATCGCAGATGATGTAAAGAATCCGAACCGGAACATTCCACTGGCATTACTCCTGTCCCCAACGATTGTTGCATTTATCTATATCGGTATGGGTATTGTTACCATCGGCTGCATGCCGGCAGGAGAACTGACCACACTTTCAGAGGTGGGAAAAACATTCCTTCCTTCCGGCCTTCTGACATTTTTCATCGTAGGAGGTCCGCTGTTTGGTGTCCTGACTTCGATGGTTCCGGTTATTATGTTAACCTGCGCCCAGATTCAGGCGGCGGCAGATAATGATCTGTTTCCGGCTTTTGTCGGAAAGAAAAATAAGAATGGAGTATCACCGGTGATTCTTTGCTTCGTTATGCTCTTTTCTATCTGCTGTGTGGCGACCGGATCCAGTTTTGGAGTGTTAATGACTGTATTTTCTTTCGTCAATGCACTGTCGGATATCGCTCTTTGTCTGGTACCGTTCTTCCTGAAAAAGAAATATCCGCATGCCTGCAATCATTCTACCTTCAAGATGGCCATCGGTCTGGTATATGCACTGTCAGCCTTTGCGTTTGTAGTCGCAGCCTATCTGGCATATGCGATGATCAGTACGCTGGGAATGACCGTATGGCTGATGATCCTTGGTGCAATTGTACTGTTTGTGATCTATATTCTGATCCGTATCTCTTATCTGAAGAAACACGGCCGGGATCTGATCGCAGAACTGAAACAACCATATGAGCCATGGGAAGCCCGCGAGCGTGAGTGCAAAGCGATGGATGAAGGAAAATGATATACTATTGATTATAGATGATATAAAAAGTGCGTAAGCTTGGTGAGAACAATCCGGGGCTTACGCACTTTTTATGTATTGCTTTTTGAGATGTATTGGGAAAGCAATGAAAAAAATATTCCAATATGGGACTATTAAAGGTATTTTGCAGGTGTTAAAAACTGCTTCAAATTTACATTCCAAAATGTACGTAAAATATTATAATGAAATACAGGCGAAAAGTAAATGAGAAAAATAAATGTAAAATTAAATTAATCCATTGAAACAGTTTTGAAAAGTGTTATAGTGGAATCAGAAGGAGGGATTGATATGACAGAGCTAAAATTAGAGTTTCTGTTAGAAGAACCGGAAATCCCGGCAGAGGTGGATCGTTTGTTACTAAGTTTTTTAAAGGCATCTGTAGAGAAATATTCTCCGGAACTTTTCGGAAAACTTTATACAAAAAAGCAATCCGTCATGAAAACATATTGCTGGTCATGCTATCTGCCGGGAGCACGATTCGCAGCAGACAAGATTTATCTGAAAGAAAGTCGGTTTATGGTAACATTTTCCGATGCGGACATGGGAGAATTATTTGAATTCTTTAATGCATTTCAGTTAATGCGGAATATAGAGTATCCCATGGGAGGAAACTCGATGAAACTGCGTGAAGTGAAAGCAAAAAAGATTCCGGAGATTAAAGAATCGGAGCTTATCATAAAAATGCAAAGTTCTTTACTGGCAAGAAAACATGATCCGGAAAATAATACGGATATCTATTATACCTGTGAGGATCCTGAGCTTTCGGATACATTAAAAGACAATCTGAAGTTCTTCTTGAACAAGATCGGATGGGATGAAGATGTGGATTGTTTTTCGATTGTTCCGGTGAAAGGAAAAAAGATTGTTGCGAAAGTATGGGGAAGACCAACAAATGCCAGCATTGGGATATACAAACTACAGGGAACGCCCCGGCTTTTAGATTTCCTGTACTCTGCAGGACTTGGAAGCCGCAGATCGGAAGGCCATGGGAAATGGGAAATCGTCTGGTAGAGAGAGGTGATATTTTATGGAAAAATATGCAATTACGCCAGGTGATTTTCTGAAAAACGCCGGAATCGTCGGGCTGAAATATATACTGGATTGCGCAAAGGCGCAGGAAGGTGTTGACTTTGGCATATCGGAAGACGGTCAGGAGATGTGGCTGAACTACGAATTTATTCAAAATGCGGACTGGACCAGTCTGTATTTCCGGGCATGTGTGCAAAATTTTGGAAGGTTTACTGTTTACCAGGGCGTAATGGAGAAAATCAAGTGCTGTATCGGGAAAATTCAGAATGAAAAATGGAATCCGGGAAAGAACGAAAAGGATGATTTGAAATTTATCAATGACAAACTGCTCTCGAACAGTTACCAGGCCGGCTTTGAAAATATCAAAGATCAGATCGAACATCCGGAAGTTTATATAACACTGAAAAAAGAAAAACTGATTGATAAAATGACAGCGGAAGAATTACTGGAAAGGCTTTCGAAATTACAGGTGTTTCTGGAGCAGGAGAAATGCAAAGAGACGTTTATTATGAAAAGTGTAGTCTACAACTATATCAATCGTTTCTGGGATGGAAAAAGTTTTCTGCTTCGCTCGAATGCAAAAAAAGATATGAGGGAACAGTTTGAAAAAGATTTTTCAGAACCATTCCGAAAATACTTTATGACAGATCATACAAAAGCAAAGGATCTGTGTATTGACTGTGGAGAACCTGTAACCACAAAAGAGAAAGTATCCATCGCATTTATGAAGGAAGTCGGGGACGATTTTACAAGAAAACGGTCTGCGTTCTGGAATTGTAATGTGGATGCGTTCCTGTGTCCGGTCTGTACGTTTCTGTATGCAGCAAGTCCGCTTGGGTTCCGACTGTTTGCCGATAAATTTGTGTTTGTCAATAATAACAGTGATATGTTCACTCTGCTGGCAGCAAATTCCAAAAACAGGAAAAGCAGTCTGGAAGGAGAAAAAGAAGAGAATCAGAGATATTCCCAGTGGTTTGCGGAAACTCTGAATATCATATTGAATGAGAAAAGACAGGAACTTTCCAATATTCAGGTGATCCTGCGTGGAACCGGGGATAAGGACAGATATAAACTTTCTATTATCAACAAGGATATACTGAATATCCTGAAAAGGGAAGATGTAGAAAAAGCATTGAAAAATCTTGGTCAGTATCCGTTCACAAAGATCAGAAATGATTTTGTAAATGTGCATGAACAGGCTGTTATGAACCTGTTGGGCCATCAGAATCAGTATATTTTGTTAGATTCCCTGCTGAGAGAAGCCATTGCAGGGAATGCTGCATCAAACTTTCATATACATTGGGTATATGAGATTCAGAAGGGAACAGAGATCAGTTACAAAAAAGAAGAAGAGAAGGAGGTTCTTATGTATTGCATCAGTATGAAAAAGAGCGGTTCGGAATTACGAAAAGCGATCATGACCGCAAAAAAAGACACGACCGGAGATAGTCTGCGTGGTATCGAGTATCAGCTGCTTAATGCGCTGTCGGTAAAAAATACAGAGAAATTTATGGATATCGTTGCGAGACTGTACAGTTCCTATGGATCGGAAAAACTCCTGATACCGAATGGGATGATTCGGATGTTACAGGACAAAGAAAAATTTTCGGAGTATGGATACGCATTTGTTTTAGGACTGATTGGATGTTATGAAGGAAAGAAAGAGGTAGAACAATGAGAAGAGAAGGATTGACAGTAACTATGGTTTTTCTTGCGGAAAGTGCCAATTACGGAGAGGGAATCGGAAATATTTCTACATTAAAGAAAATGTCAAGAGGAAACCACGAGCAGTATTCGTATATTTCCAGGCAGGCGATGCGTTATAACATTGTCCGGCAGGCAAACTGGGATCAGACTCCGGTGGACGGAAAAAGCGGTGTGGTTCAGTTTGCACCGTCTGCAACGATTGCGGAATATCCGGAAATCGATCTGTTCGGCTATATGAAGACAGCGGCAAAGGATGGCGATCAGAAAGGCGGAGCGTCTACAAGAAGCGCTGTAGTGAGACTGAGTAATGCTATTGCACTGGAGCCGTTTTTGGGTAATCTGGAGTTCTTAACTAACATGGGACTGGCAGCAAGAGGAAAGCTGGAGAATGGAATTGCACAGAGCGAAATTCAGCGATCATTTTATACTTATACCATAACTGTCGATCTGGACCGGGTAGGGATTGACGGAGAAGTGCAGATCACAGGAGAAGAAAAAGCAGATCGTGTGAAAACACTTCTGGATACCATGCAGTATTTGTATCGGGATATCAAAGGTAGAAGGGAAAATCTGAGCCCATTGTTTGCGATCGGG
>NZ_JALFPR010000150.1:0-11171 GCF_022785585.1 Oliverpabstia sp.
GAATGTGGTTGGGGTATTTGTCTTTATCATTGGAGAGGATCCTACATATCGCGTAATCTATCAGGGTGCATGGCGCAGTGAGAAAGAATATGGAACGATTCATCGAATCGCTTCTGATGGCACTACAAAAGGATTTGCGAGAAGGTGCTTTGATTTTTGCAGAGAAAAGTGCAGTTATCTGAGAATCGATACCCATGCAAATAACAAACCGATGCAGGGAGCCATCCACTCGTATGGATTCCAGGAGTGCGGAATCATCCATACAAGAGACGGAAGCGACAGGATCGCGTTTGATTATATTGAGGAAAAATGAGAGACAGGAGTGAGAAATTATTAAAACAATACTTATCCCGTTAGGAGAGATAAGTGGTAAACACAAAAGAAAAAGAGGACAGTTTTATGGAAGAGATGCGGACAAAAGAAAAGCAGATAGTATATGATCAGGCACTATACGAAAAAGCATATGAATTTGCAAAAGAGAAACATGGAACCCAGAAAAGAATCGGTGGGGCTCCGTATATCACGCACCCGGTAGCGGTAGCCGATATTCTGAAAAAAGAGGGTTATGATATCGAGTACCAGATTGTAGCTTTGTTCCACGATCTTCTGGAAGACACGGATGCTACCGAAGACGAGATCCGCTCCATCGCCGGTGAAGAAGTCCTGCAAGCGGTAAAACTGCTCACAAAAGAAAAAGGTTATGATATGCAAACTTACGTCACCCGCATCCGCCAAAACCCCATAGACTACGCCGTAAAAGGAGCTGACCGTCTCCATAACCTGAGAACCGCTTTCTGTACCAGCAAACACTTCCGGCAAAAATACATCACCGAAACCGAAACCTGGTACCTCTCTTTCCGACCGGATATCCCGCAGGAGGTAGAAAAACTCAAGCAGACCCTCACCGACGAGAACACTGACAATAGTTTTACGCAGGTATCATCGAAAGAAGAAAATGAAAAATAACTATTAAATAAGGTGAGAAAAAGAATGGCAGAAACAATAAAAGTTTTGATTGCAAAAAGAAAGTGCAAACAAAATATATAATTATAATGATAAATTCATGAGAAAGAGTGGTTTTATAATAATTTGAGAAAATTATTATAAATAGAATCAAAGCTGATAAATCTGTGAGGAAAATAGTAGATATAGAAGAAACAGCAGCCGTGGCGGGAGGTCTGTGAGGCGCAACACTTTGTTGCATTGCATCCGGAGGAAGCTGCCAGTGGCAGGTTCTGTAGGTGGGCGTTTAGGGCAAGCTTTGAGATCCAGCACCTACGCAGACTTTCGCGAGGGTCAGCCGACCCTCGTGAATATAGTCGCAGTTAGCGGCTAGCTCAGATTTGCGTTGCCAGCGGTTGTCTGACGAGTGGAAGCCTGGGCATGGGTTCGTCCGTACGCGAAAAGGTTACGTCCGTATACCAAAAAGGTCAGATTTACAGTAAGTTAGCAATGTGCTAAAATAAAAACCAGCAAAACAAACAGAAGGGAAGATGAGAAAAATGGCTTGTACAACAATCTTAGTAGGTAAAAAAGCATCCTACGACGGATCCACAATGATCGCCCGCAACGACGACTCCGGATCCGGACATTTTACAGCGAAAAAGTTCGTGGTGGTAACACCGGAAGAACAGCCGAAAACCTATGTTTCCGTGCTCTCCCATGTGAAAGTAGAACTGCCGGAACAGGCGATGCGCTATACATCCATGCCAAATGCAGAAAAAGGAGAAGGCATCTGGGCAGCAAGCGGTGTCAATGAGGCAAATGTAGCCATGACAGCCACCGAAACGATCACAACCAACCCGCGTGTACAGGGCGCCGATCCGCTGGTGGTATATCAGCCGGCAAAAGACGGTCAGGAAGAAGTACCGGGTGGTATCGGAGAGGAAGACATCGTGTGCCTGGTGCTTCCTTATATTAAGAGCGCCCGTGAGGGTGTTGCCCGACTGGGACAGCTTCTGGAAACGTATGGCACATATGAAAATAACGGAATCGCTTTCCAGGATGCTGACGAGATCTGGTGGCTGGAGACGATCGGCGGACATCACTGGATGGCAAGAAGAGTGCCGGATGATGTGTATGTGGTAATGCCGAACCAGCTGGGCATCGATACATTTGATCTGGAGGACGCATTGGGCGAGCAGAAAGAATACATGTGCTCCCCGGACCTGAAAGAATTTATCGGGAAATACCATCTGGATCTTTCCATGGACGGCGTTCTGAATCCTCGGGATGCCTTCGGAAGCCATGACGATTCCGACCATGTATACAATACGCCGAGAGCCTGGTACATGGAACGGTATCTGAATCCGAATTCCGTAAACTGGGACGGTCCGGACGCCGATTACACACCACTGTCCGATGACATTCCGTGGTGCATGGTTCCGGAAAAGAAGATCACGCCGGAAGATGTAAAATATGTATTATCTGCACATTATCAGGGAACACCATATGATCCGTACCTGTCCTATGGAGACAAATCCATGAGCGGTGCGTACCGTTCGATCGGTATCAACCGAAATGATTTTATGTCTCTGATCCAGATGCGCCCGGAAGGAGGAGCTGCATTTGGAACGCTGGAATGGGTGGCTTACGCATCGAATGCATTTAACACGATGGTTCCGTTCTATGCGGATGTGGACGAGACACCGGAATATCTTGCCAACACGACCGGTGAAGTCTCTACCGAAAACTTCTACTGGACCAGCCGCATGATCGCAGCGATGGCAGATGCTTCTTATGGAAAATCTCTGTTCCATGTGGAGCACTATCAGGAAAATGTCTTGGCAAAAAGTCATGCACTGATCAACCAGTACGATGCACTTCTTGTTGATGAAAAAGATCCGGAAAAACAGATGGAACTGAAACGCAAAGCGAATCGGAAAGTGGCAGAAATGGTACAGAAAGAAGCTTCTGCGACATTGAAAAAAGTTCTGTATGAACTGAGTAATCAGATGAAAAACAGTTACGCCAGATCGGATGTGTAAAGATGTATAAAATTGCAGTGATCGAAGACGACACGCTGCTGGGGCAGGCATTGGTGGAGATGCTCACATCTCATGGCTATCAGGCATTTGCAGCTGAATCTGTGACAAAAGTCCGCCGGTTGCTGGAGAGACAGCCGGTGGATCTGCTTTTAATCGACCGCGGGCTTGCGGATGGAGACGGCGTGGAACTGTGCCGGCAAAGGAGCGGGCAGGAGAAATTGCCGGCTATTTTTCTGACAGCGAGAGATGAAGAAGAGGATATTGTGGAGGCATTCGATGCGGGTGCGGACGATTACCTGGTAAAACCGGTGGCACATGCGGTGCTTTTAAAACATATCGAGGCGGTGCTTCGAAGAACAGGCGGTGAGCCGAATCAGGTGTTTTATTATCAGGATTTCAGCCTGGACTATGACCGGAAAGAAGCGAGGATCCAGGGACAGCCGGTAGTGCTGACACCGAAAGAGTACGGGATTCTGGAAGTACTTACGCGAAATCAGAAAAAAGTAGTAACAAAACGCATGCTTCTCGAACAGGTCTGGGATGATGGCGGGAATTTTGTGGAAGAAAATACGCTGCATGTGACGCTGAACCGCCTGAAAAAGAAGATCGAGCCGGATCCTGCACATCCTGTGTATGTGAAAAATGTGTTTGGGCTTGGCTATACGTTTGGAGAATAACATGTTTCGAAAAAGAAAAGCACAGCAGGAGATGGAAGAGATTTCCCGGATGCTGGAGCGGGTTCTGAACGGGGAATGTATCCAGCCGGGAGAAATCGGGTATGAAGATACACTTCCGGCAAAGATCCGTTATCAGATTCGCAGGATTTCTGAGAAAAATCAGGGCGTGGAAGCACAGATTACCAGAGAGCGGGATGAGACGAAAGCACTGATCGGGGAGATCGCGCATCAGATGCGGAATCCTCTGGCGGGCGTGGAGAGTTACACACAGCTTTTAGAGGGCGAGATAGCGGGAGAGCCGGGAAGGACATACCTGCGCGCACTGGAACAATCCGAACAGCGGCTGCATTTTCTGACAGAAAGTTTTATCAAGATGGCGCGGCTGGAACAACAGATGATCCAGATCAAAAAAACAACCGATGCTCTGGCGGATACGATATTTTCAGCGGTACTTCTGGTACAGAAAGCGGCAGAAGAAAAGCAGATGGAAGTGGAAGTAACCGGAGCGGAAGAGACAAAAGTGTGGCATGATGGGAACTGGATTGGCGAGGCGGTCTATAATCTATTGGACAACAGTGTAAAATACGCACCGGAACACTCGAAGATCCGGGTCGTCGTGCGGCAGGATGAAATGTATACAAGAATCGTGGTATCCGACGATGGCATCGGGATTCCGGAAGGAGAAGAAAACCGGATCTTTCAGCGGTTTTACCGGGGAAGCAGAGTGACCGGAGAACCGGGATTTGGTCTGGGACTGTATATCAGCCGGGAGATCGTGACGCTCCACGGCGGATTCATGAAAGCAAAAAGAAAAGAACAGGGACTGGAAGTAGCGATTTTTCTTCCCGTGTAAGCAGTTTGTAAGTTTTGGCTGTTACAATCATAGAAAAGCAGAGAAAAAGAACAGATAACTGCGACAGGAGGAAGAAAGATGCAGATACTTGAGACAAAAGAGGTAAAAAAATATTATCAGACACCATCCGGGATCGTGCGTGCCCTGGATGGTGTCTCACTTTCTGTAACGGAAGGAACCTTCGGGGCTATCGTCGGCTCCTCGGGCAGTGGAAAAACCACACTGCTTCATATGCTGGGCGGTCTGGACGAGCCGACCGGCGGAGAAGTATGGGTGCGGGGAACCTCACTGAAGGAAATGTCAGGGGAAGAAAAGACGGTTTTTCGAAGAAGAAATATCGGATTTGTTTTTCAGAATTATAATCTTGTGTCGACACTCAGCGTCCGGGAAAATATTACGCTGCCGTTATTGCTGGACGGGATGCAGGTCGATCGGAAATTTCTGAAAGAAATTACCGAAAGCCTAAAACTGACGGAAAAACTGGATCACATGCCGCATATGTTATCTGGCGGTCAGCAGCAGAGAGTGGCGATCGCACGGGCGCTGATCACGAAACCGGCGGTGATCCTGGCAGATGAACCGACCGGAAATCTGGATTCAGTGACCGGGATGGAAGTGATCGGACTGTTAAAAATAAGCGCGGAAAGATTTTATCAGACGATTCTGGTAGTTACACATAACGAAGAGATCGCGCAGATGGCAGAACGGATCATCCGTATCGAGGATGGAAAGGTGACGGGTGATTCGGATGAAAAATAACAACCAGAAGATCCTGCGGCTGCTGGCAAAAAGGGAATATCAGGAAAATAAAAGACGAAACCGGATCCTGATCGGAACGGTTGCATTTGCCGTATGGATGATATTTTGTGTATTCAGTCTGGCTATCGGAAAGATACAGGCAGATTATCTGCTGATGGTAAGAAATGGAGGAACGAAAGCCAGCACAACACTGGAGGATCCATCGGAAGAACAGTATCGGAAAATACAGGAACTGGCATATATCCGATCTGCAGGAATGGAAACGGATTTTGCTGCCACAGACGCTTTTTTGTGTACAGTGTTAGACAAGACGGCGTGGGAAAACATGCAGAAACCGGCGTATACGGATATTCATGGAGAATATCCGACGAAAGAGAATGAAATTATGCTGTCCATGCGGGCTCTGAAGCTGCTTGGGGTTAGCAAACCGAAGCTAGGGATGGTAATCCCGGTGACGATGACGAACAGTGAGGGAGAAGAACACTCCGGGGATTTCCGGTTGTCTGGATATTATACGGAATATGTAGATCCTTCGATGGGAAAAGCGTACGGCTATTTTTCAAAGACATATCTGGATCAGCTGGATCTTTCGAAAGTGTCGAGAACGTTACTGATCGAACAGAGCGGGATTGTGGATGGTCAGACGGTGGAAGACCGGCTGTATCAGGATATTCCGATGCGGGATGACAGTCAGCAGTTTTTCGGCGGTACCGGACTGGATCTGGAGGCTGTGACCGAGATGGTCGGCGGATATGATATCGCAGCGGTGATGGCTGTGGTGATCTTATTTGCTGCATGGTTACTGATTTATAATGTGCTTCACATTTCCTATGGAAAAGATATCCGAAGATTCGGGCTGTTAAAAACATTGGGAACAACCGGGAAACAGATCCGAAGCATCGCGTACCGCCAGATCCGAAAAATAGCGGTTCTGGGATGCCTTTGGGGAAGTGTGGCAGGTATTGCATTTACCTTGACGGGGATTCCGGCATTGCTTTCGAGGATGTATCTGCATGGTCTGGGAAAAGCTTCTGCGATGATCGCGTTTCGGCCCTGGATGCTGGCAGCGTCTGTCTGCTTCGGAATGCTGGTTACATTTCTCGGAGCCGCAGGTGTTATCCGGAAAATCGGAAAACTTTCTCCCGTGGAATCGATACAGTATATGGAAAAAGTATTTGCAGGGAGAAAAAGTAAAAGACAGAGCAAAGATCCGTTGAAAGCGATGGCATGGAGAAATCTGTTCCGTTTCCGAAAACGGTGTGTGCTGACGATTGTTTCTCTTACTCTCGGGATCTGCGTGGCACTTTCTGCCGTTGTGATCACGAAGGGGACGGATATGACCAACCAGATCGAGGCGGAGAACCACGATTTTAAGATCATGACAAATATATCCTCCGGGACGATCAGCCAGTATCCGACGGAGGAGACGTATTTTCCGGAAGATCTGATTGAAAAAATGACAGGCCTTGACGGGGTGGAAACGGTGGCGAAGGTAACGGGCGGTTATGGCAAGTTACAGCTGGATGAAAAAATCCTGGATCTTCGAAGAGAGACGCTGGAAGGGAATCAAATCCCTGAGGAGAATGCGGAAAATAGAGAAGAAACCGCTCCAAAACTTTATGAATTTGTGGCAGAACAGGTCAGTGATACCTATCTGGAAGAACTGAAAGTGTTTAATGAAGAGAAAGATCTGGGTCTGGATATTGACAGTGTGGAGGCAGGAACGGGAGCAATCATGCTCCACTATAATCTGTTCTCGAGAATCGAGGCACAAAAAGGCAGAGAGGATGTGGGAGAGACATTTTCCACTTATACGGTGCAGGGAGAAAAGACGGCGGATATGAAGTTTTGCGGCTATCTGAACTTTAAGGAAAAGGGGCTTCCGGCACTCGACACGACCTGGAACGGACCGGGGATCGTGTATTTTCTGGTGAGCGAGAAGGGGATGGAGCGGATGCAGCTGCCGGTACAGACCTTTGTACTGGAGATGGATGTCAAACGGTCGATGGAGCCGATGATCCGGGAATCTGTAGAAAAATCCGTGGACAGCTACAATATGCAGTTCGTGACGGGAAGCAGCCATGGAGATTATATCTCGGATTCGCGGACACTGATGCTGGTAAGCAAATCAGAACTGTTGTCCGCTGCCAGATCCTATATCGCGTCCAGCCGAATCATCATGTACGGACTCTGTCTGGTGCTGCTTTTTATGGGATCAATGAACTATTTCCATGTGATCGTAACAGGATATACGGTAAGAAAAAAAGAATTTTCCGTGATGCAAAGCATCGGCATGACAACCCGGCAGCTAAAGAACATGACGCGGATGGAAGGGATTTTCTACGGACTGATCGTCGGGGTTCTGGTACTGACGGTGGGAAGTGGCGTGCTCGGTGCGGTTGCCGTGGTGATGAAAAGCCGGGTTGGTTATTTTAAATTCGTGTACCCGTGGAGAGAACTGATCGGTGTACTGTTGATCCTCGGCGGACTCTGCGTGGCAATCCCGGAAGGGGTGTTCCGGCGGATGCGGAAGAACCGGGAAATTGAGAGGGGGTTCTGATAGAAACAGATAAGAGGGAGAAGTGTATGTAACAGATTTTGCCTTGACGAACGTGCGGAAAAACTGTTATACTTTCATCCAGAACGGGAATGAGGTTCTCCCACGATTTTTGATCGAAACCGCCAAAAGGCTGATGACTTCTGTGCATGGCACGGGAGTATCAGCCTTTTTTGCTACAGGAACTATCAGTTATTAGTTCGGCGGTTCAACTTTGATTATGCAGGGAATGAGTCAGATTCGCGAAGCGTATTTTATCTCATTCAGGGGAGAAATAAATCAGAAGAACATGGAGGAAAGAGAAAACGAAATGAAACAGAAGAAAACAGGAATATCCGCAGAAAAACAGGAACAATGGATTCTGCAAGGGAAATACGTGATTCTTGCCGTATTAGTAGGTATCTGCGTGGGAATCGTCGACACGATTTTCGGAAGAGGGTTGCTGGCAATTTCGGATTTTCGTGAGCAATATTATCGTTATCTGCTCCCGATCCTTCCGGTGGCTGGGTTGGCAATTGTCTGGATGTATCAGCGATTCAGCAGTTTGAGCCTGAAGGGGATGACACTGGTATTCGAAGTGGGACAGAAAAAACGGGAAGAAATACCGCTGGCACTCGTTCCGCTGGTGATGATCGGAACGTGGATCACGCATCTTTTCGGCGGCAGTGCCGGACGGGAAGGGGTGGCGGTGCAGATTGGTGCGACGCTCTCGCATGAGACGGGCAGACGGCTTCATATCAAAGAAACAAAACCGGTGATGCTGATTACCGGTATGGCAGCGGGATTTGGCGGGCTGTTCCAGACACCGCTGGCAGCAGTATTTTTTGCGATGGAAGTGGGGGTTTCCGGTTATGTGGAATATGATGCGCTGCTTCCGGCACTGATCGCGTCCTATACAGCATCCACGACATCACATCTGCTGGGACTGAAAAAATTCGCGGTGGATGTACAGGAAATCTGGAAGATTGGAAATATAAAAAATGTAGTTATTCTGGTAATTCTCGGTCTGGCGTTCGGGCTGACCGGGCGGTGTTTTTCTGTACTTTTGCAGAAGACGAAGAAACTGGCAGGAGACAAAATCAGCAATCCACTGGTACGGATCGGCTGTCTTGCGATCCCTCTTGCAATTGTATTGATGGCATTATACAGTGCAAGATACAGTGGACTGGGAACCAACCTGATCACGGCATCCTTTACCGGCGATACCATCTACCGATACGACTGGATCCTGAAACTTTTGCTGACGATCGCAACACTCGCGATTGGATTTCAGGGTGGAGAGGTAACACCGTTATTTTCCATTGGTGCGTCATTGGGTGTGGTGCTTGGTTCTGTGTTCGGAATTTCGCCGGTCATCTGCGCGTCCCTTGGCTATGCAGCAGTATTTGGCAGTGCAACCAACACGGTAATTGCACCGATTCTGATCGGACTGGAAGTCTTTGGAAGCCAGAATGCGAGCCCTCTGGTTGTGGTCTGCCTGCTGGCATATATGGTCAATGGAAATCATTCGATCTATGGGGCACAGGTGAAGGCGCTGTGCAGTTTTGAAGAAAAATAAGAATATAACAACTAAAAGTGGTATGGTGACTGACAAACAGATGCTATACCACTTTTTTGTACTTTATTATATTTTAACATAACTACTGATAAGTAAAATATATGAAAAAGCCATATTAAATATACTTTAAACCGTTGCAAAATATATTTGATATGTTAAAATAAGAATACGAAAACAGAAAATGACAGCAAAACATAGATGGAGAGAAAATCATGAGCAAAAAATTAATCGTATTTATAGACAGCGGAGACACTTTGGTAAATGAAGGAACCGAGTACAGAAACGAAGGTTCACCGATCGTACAAAGCTGCGAATTGATCGACGGTGCAAAAGAGCTGCTTCTTACTCTGAAGGAAAGAGGGTATACGATTGAACTGGTAGCGGATGGATATACACAGTCTTTTGATAATTCTTACGGTCAGCATGGATTGAAAAATATTTTCGATGCGAGAACGATCTCAGAGGAAGTAGGAGAAAAAAAACCGTCACAGGCGATGTTTGAGACGGCGATGAAACTGCTGCATCTGACGGACGAAGATAAAAAACGTATTATTATGGTAGGGAATAATCTGGAGAGAGATATTGTGGGTGCCAACCGTTTTGGGATTACTTCTGTATTTATCAAATGGAGTCCGAGGTATCCGATGGAGCCGAAAAATGAGGAAGAAGTGCCGGATTATATCATCCGCAAACCACTGGAACTGTTGAATCTGGTGGAAAAACTGGAGGCAGAATTAGAAAAAACGGAGGGTACTCATGGCGAAGAAGCAGTTTCTATACGAAAATGTATATAATGATCTGAAACAGAAGATAGAGTGTGGTGATCTGAAACCGGGTGATAAACTTGAGGTGGAGGAGGATATGATTGCACATTACGGAGTGAGTGCGATCACAGTAAAAAAAGCACTGAATCTTCTGGCAGAAGAACACAGGATTCGCAGGATCAGAGGAAAAGGCAGTTTTGTCATGGAATACCCGGAAGTTGGCAGGATTGAGGTGGAAGAAAAAGCGGTATTACCGGAAAAATCGGAGATTCCTCAGACAGGGGAACCTGTTCTCGGAGTGATTTTTGAACATATCAGTTCCAGCTATGGTCTGCAGATCATGTATGAACTGGAGCAGCAGGCCAGAAAGGCGGGATACCATCTGTACCCATGTTTTTCCTACGGAAACCGGGAATTGGAGACACAGTCAATCCGCTATCTGCGCGGTATCGGTGCAAAGGGAATGTTTGTAATGCCATGCCATGGATCGTATTATAATACCGAGATTCTTCGACTGGTGATTGACGGATATCCCACTGTACTTATTGATAAAAAATTAGATGGAATTTCACTGGATTCGGTACGGACGGACAATGTGCAGAGCATGTCGCGGCTGGTTCGGTATTTTGCGGAAAACGGGAAGAAAAAAATAGGATTTATCACAATGGAAGAAACCGGAACGTCTTCACTTGGAGAACGCAATGAAGGATTTTATCAGGGAATCTCCGAATATGGTATGACTCCGGTCGGAAAGTGTAGTCTCCCGTATATTACCTATGATAATCCGGTGGAAGCCCGCGGAGAGATCTATCGAAAACAGATTGCAGAGTATATTGAGAGATACAGCAAGGAACTCGAAGGTATCGTATGTGGTGAGTATAGTGTTGCCATGGAGATAGAGGCTGTTCTGGAAGCAAAAGCGTTAAAGGGCAGAATAGAAGTGTGCTGCATGGATGAAAACCACATCGTATCCGGGCAGTACAAACTGACACATATCCGCCAGGATGAGCAGAAAA
>NZ_JALFPR010000163.1:0-2263 GCF_022785585.1 Oliverpabstia sp.
CACATGGCGGTTACCACAATCGCCTGAGTATTGTTTCTTGCCTGCGTTCTGGTGCCGGCTGTCTGATTGAAAGATGCCATTTTAATTCCCTCTTTCTTCTTATTAATATAATTTGTAACTGTTCAGTACCTTCACAGTTACAAGCTAAAATGCATTTAAACGATAAAAACACGCTTTGCGAGTTTTCATCGTTATCGCGGCACTCCTCAAGGTTCCGTGCAAGCACGGACTTTGACTCGTTGCTCGCGTAAATCACCTTCGGTGATGACATTTTTGCTTGTATGTCTCGAGATTTTGACATATTCATGTCAAAACATCTCGCGGGATAGTGGCTACTGAAAAGTTACTTCCTTTCATTTAATTATTTAATTGCAATTTTCATCAGATTCCCTTGAAAGTGAATGTAAATTCCATCTTTTCATCGGTTTTGATCAGATATTCCGGAAGTGGTTTTGCTCCCCAGCTGTCGTCTCCGGCAATACCCATCTGCTGTTTGGATACACGTACTACCGTGTAGTGTACCTGTGGCAGCTCAAATGGATGCATCGCATTTTCCATCTCGTGTGGTGTATATGGCAGTGCGGAGAATTCCATAGCATCACCGGTAAACAGCATTCCTCTGCCCTTACGGTCTGTTACAGATGCCCAACGTACGCCAACCTTGTTTCCGCATTCCTGCGGAACCATGTATTTTGCCATATTATCTTCCACTTTGTTCCTGTAGATACCCAGTTTTGCGCCTTCACATCTGTCCACATAGGTTTCTTCCGGTCCCATGCCGTACCAGGTTACATTGTCGTAATCTGCATCGAACTTGAACATAACACCGAATTCCGGCATATCGCCCAGACCCTCTACCGGATCATAAGTCAGTGTGGTGCGGATGCTTCCGTCTCCATATACCTGATAACTCAGTTTGCACTCGGTTGCCGGAGTCGTTGGCATTGCATAAGTAAATGTAATCTTTGCACTGTCATCCAAAACTTCGATCTCAGGGATATGCATTCCCGGATAATGTCCTCCGGTTGGATATTTGTGAGACAGATACATGGAGGCCAGTTTCCACTGTCCGCAGCGCATCTGCATCAGGCTTCCGTTATCGTTGTCAACCGGTGCACGCCAGAAATTTGGTCTTGGGATCATCTGGATCATCTCCACTCCACCGTAACGGTAAGAAGCAAGACCGCCATTCAGGTAAGAGAAGAGCACATCGAAGTTTTCACCGCGAACACCAAAGTCATGACCGGATCTGATCACTTCAAATCTTGCAGGTTTTACAGCTTTTGCAGGTGCTTCTACTTTGTAGACACCCTGTCCGAATGCCACTTCATGACCACGTTTTGCCCATACGGTATCTTCTTTCAGCCGGAAGGATACAGTAACTGCATATTCACCCGGCAGATTCTGTACCGGAATCGGCAGACTTACGGTCTCTTCACTCAAAGGAGCTACATGAGTTTCCATCGGAACTTCTTTTACTTCTTTTCCATCTTTTGCAAGTACTACGAAGCAGTCAAAGGTATCAGTGTTGATAAACAGGTTCTTGTTGACGATGGTTACCTGGTCTTTTTCCACTTTGGCAGAGATGTTCTGGTAGTTGAATTTCACATCCTGCATCTTCGGAGATGCGTCTCTTTCTCCGCCGTATGCGATACCGTTTCCGCTGAAGTTATAGTCGCATGGGCGATCATTGAAGTCACCGCCGTATGCCTGGAATTCTTTTCCGTAACGGTCTTTTTTGTAGATCGACTGATCGATATAGTCCCAGATAAATCCACCCTGGTAGGACGGCTCGGTATCGGTCAGATCTGTATATTTGTGCATACCTCCGCAGGAGTTACCCATTGCATGAGTGTACTCGCAGCAGATAAATGGTTTGCTTCTGTCTTTTTCCAGAAATGCCTGGATATCCTCTACAGACGGATACATCTGGCTTTCCATATCACTGGTATCGTTGTATCTTCTATCGTGGCAGACACCTTCATAATGTACCAGGCGGTTCGGATCCATCTTACGGTACAGTTGTGACATCTCGTAGATTACTTTTCCGCCAAATGCCTCATTACCGCAGGACCAGATCAGGATCGCCGGATGGTTCTTATCTCTCTGATACATGGAATTGACACGATCCAGCATCATATCCATCCATTCCGGACGGTCACATGGTACGACTTTGCTGAAGTCACCGGTCTGTTCTGCACTGATGTCCCAGCTTCCGTGGCTCTCCAGATTACACTCTGCGATCATGTAGATACCATATTCG
>NZ_JALFPR010000035.1:0-9207 GCF_022785585.1 Oliverpabstia sp.
AATTGAAGATTCGGCAGAACTGCAGATCCAGGGTGTGGAAAATCTGGTTCGTCTGGAAGCAAAGCCTGCCAATATGGAAGGAAACCGGGCTATTACGATCCGGGATCTGATCCGTACAGCTCTTCGTATGGCACCAAACAGAATCATCGTGGGTGAGATTCGCGGTGAGGAGGCAGTGGATCTTTTGCAGGCATGGAATACCGGCCATGACGGAAGCCTTGGAACCGCACATGCCAACAGTACCGGAGATATGATTTCTCGTGTGGAAACGATGGTGCTGATGGGGATGGAACTGCCACTTGAAGCGGTACGAAGACAGATTGCTTCCGGGGTAGAACTTCTGGTGCATATGGAAAGGGCAAGAGACGGAAAACGACAGGTAGCAGAGATTGCAGAGATTCTGGGATATGAGGATGGAGAGGTACGGATGCATGGACTGTATAGAAGGGAAAAAGATCAGCTTAAAAAGATCGGGGAATTACAGCACAGGGAAAAACTGGAACGCTGTTTCGGTGAGGCAGAATTATAAAATATATGTGCTTTCTGAGAAGGAATGGATCTTGTGTATCCTGCAGAGTATCGGGATTACAGGGATCATCAATTTTTTCTGTTATCGATCCTGGTGGGCATGGGGACTGGGAATTCCGATTGGAATCTGGTATGTCCGCTGGAGAAAAAAGGAGTTGGCAGAGCGGAGACGGCGGATTCTCCGGAATCATTTTAAAGAGGTGTTGCAGGGGCTGCAGACAGCGGTGCGGGCAGGATATTCGATGGAACAGGGGGTGACGGAATGCAGGAGAGAGATGGAACGGCTTTTTGGGAATGGAGATGATCTGGTGAGAGAACTGCGCTATATGGAAAGTCAGATGCAGGTGGGTGTACCGGTGGAGCAGCTGTTCTGGAATCTGGGTCAGCGCTCCGGTGTAGAGGAAATCCGTAATTTTGGGGATATCTTTCTGATTGCGCGGCGTTCCGGTGGAAATCTCGGGAAAATTCTTGGGAATCTGGCAGAAGTATTGGGAGAGAAGATACGGGTCACCGGGGAGATTCAGGTAGCGATCGCAGGAAAGAAGCTGGAACAGCTGGTGATGAGTATGGTTCCGGGAGTGATGATCCTTTATATGCAGGTGACTTCCCGCGGATTTCTGGATGTCTTATATCATAATCTGCCGGGAGTACTGGTGATGACAGGGTGTCTGGGTGTGTATCTCTTCAGTTTCCGAATGGGAAGAAAGATTGTGAGGATTCAGGTATGAATATAGTACTGGGAAGTGCTTTTTTGCTGCTGACAGGGATATTTTATATTCTGGTTTCCGGAGAGAAAGGAAACCGGAAGCAAAAAGGTGCCAGGTGGATTCAACGGTGGGGAAGAAAACATGGCTGGCAGCTTCCGGAATGGATGACAGAGGAGTGTATCTGGCAGACGGAGCTGGCAGTGCTGGTGGCAGGAGTGCTTCTGATTGCAGCGGGAGTGACAGAGCAGGCAGAGAACGGTCAGGAGATTTCACAGTTAAGACGGCCGGCATATGGTCAGGGGATACAGGAAGAAAATCTCGAAGTAGAATGGAGAGATGAGCAGGGAAACCGGAAAAAGGAATCCATGACAGTGGATGTAATAGAAAAACAATTGTCTGAGAAGGAGATAGAAACCATTTTTTCCAAGGTGCGCGGCGCGATTGAAAAAGAGATACTTGGAGAAAATGAATCGCTGAAGCATGTAGATCATCCGTTGTATCTTCGGGAAGAACTGCAGGAGTACCCGGTGACTGTTCGATGGTTCAGCAGTCGTCCGGAGATTCTTGACTGGGAAGGAAAGCATGGAGAGAACATCAGGGAAGATGGGGAAGCGGTAACGCTGACAGCAATCATAGGACTTCAGGGGCAGGAACGGAATGAAAGCTGGGATATTCTGGTATTTCCTGAAATATCTGATGAAAAAAGGCAGGTAGAAGATATGGTGGAAAAGGCAAATGCAGATACAGAAAAAGGTTCAGAGTGGATGCAGCTTCCGAAAACACTGCATGGAGAAAAGCTGGTATGGAAAAAAGTAGGAGATGGCATGCAGTACGGAGTAGCCCTGCTGGCATTCGCCCTTCCGGTTATGGTACTTCTGCATCGGCAGCAGAAAGAAAAAGAGCATAAAAAGGAAGAACAGCAACAGATGCAGCAGGACTATCCGGAGATCGTGACAAAACTGCAGCTACTGTTAAGTACAGGGATGAATCTTCGAAAATCTGTAGAACGGATTGCCGGTGATTATGTTTCCTATATGCGCAGGGAGGAGGTGAGAAAGGCTTATGAGATACTTGTGGAAGTATGCGGAGAGATGGAACGCGGTCTTGGAGAAAAAGAGGCTTATGAACAGCTGGGAGAGCGTTGGGGACTGTTGTCTTATCGTACATTGTCTTCCATTCTGGTACAGTGCCTGCAGAAAGGAAGCGTTGGAGTGGAGCAGATTCTGGCAAAAGAGGCAGAACAGGCGCAGCGGCTTCGCAGGCAGCAGGCGCAGATCCTTGGGGAGCAGGCATCCACCAGGCTGCTGTTCCCGATGATTTTAATGTTGCTCGTGGTGTTTGTGATTTTGCTGGTGCCGGCATGGCTGACATTCGCAGTCTGACGGTGGAGAACAGAAACATGTCTTATCTGTGATGTTTCGGCGATCAGAAATATCTCCGGGCCGGAAAGGAGGGAAAAATATGACACTCTTACAGAGATTTATGCAGGAAGAAGACGCACTGGGAACGGTGGAATTGATTCTGATCATTGTCGTTCTCGTCGGGCTGGTTGCCATCTTTAAAAAACAGCTGGTCAGTCTGGTGAATAATATTCTTGCAAAAATAACAAAGCAAAGTAACAGCATCTAAAAAGTAACCTGTCAACGAAAACATATCAGTTACGACATATTTCCCAAAGAAAGAAGGTATCCCTTGAAAAAATCAGGAAGTATAACGGTATTCACCAGTCTTTTTCTGGCAGTCTTTCTGCTGGTCTTTCAGGTACTTCTGCAGTCGGTACAGATTGGAGGAGGACGCGTACAGGCGGAAACCGGTGTGGAAGAAGGTCTGTATTCGGTATTTGCCGGGTATGACCGGGAACTGCTGGAAAGGTATCATGTTTTTATGGTGGATGGAAGTTATGGAACCGGAGTGTGGAAGCCGGAGTGTATGTATCAAACGGTAAAAAAATGTATGGAAGAGAGTTGTCGTCCGGATGGAGCAATATCAGGTGTTCGTGGGGAAAATCTGTGGAAATGTTCGTCTGTCTCGGGGGCAATTACTGCATACACACTGATGTCAGATGAGCATGGACGCGGATATCGTGCGCAGGCGGTGGACTACATGAAGGAGACACTTGGTATTCAGGGGATACAGCTTCTTATGAAAAAATATGAACAACAGAAAGATATTTTTGAACAACAGGAAAAGAGAGGGAGTGATATCGATGTAAAACAGTCTATGGACAGTTATGAAAAAGCCAGGAAAGAAGCCGGTCAAAATCAGGGACAGGATCCGGACAATACAGGACAACAACCAGCCGTGGTCCAGGTTCCGGCTGATTTTGTCAATCCGCTGGATGTGATCCGGCAGTTACAGAAAAAAAGCATTCTGGCACTGGTGGTTCCGGCGGGAAAAGAGCTGTCACAGAAGGGACTGCCAAAAGAAAAACGACTCAGCAGACGGAAAAAGCAGACCGGTATGGGGATACCGTTTTATGGGGCGCAGGAGGATACGGTTCTGACAAGAGGGATTTTTCAGGCGTATATGATGCAGCATCTTACTGATTATACCAGTATGGAGCATGCGACAGATCCGTTGCGGTACCAGCTGGAGTATGTGATTGGTGGAAAGAACACCGATCAGGAAAATCTGAAAGCGGTGGTATACCGTCTTCTGGCAGCCAGGGAAGCTGCCAATATGATGTATCTTTTACAGGATCCGACCAGACAGGCAGAGATTCATGAAATGGCACTTGTCATCTGTGCTGCCATAGGATTTCCGGCGCTGGAAGGAATCGTAAGTCTTGCACTGCAGGCAGCCTGGGCTTTCGGAGAGAGCCTGCTGGATGTAAGACAGTTACTGGCGGGCGGTAAGGTTCCTCTGGTAAAAACAGGGAGCACCTGGATGGTATCGATTCATCAGCTGGCGAAGATTACAGAGTTACTGAAAAACAGCAGAGCTGTGGAACAAAAGGGCATGACATATCAGGAATATCTTGGAATTTTACTGATGACAGGGAAGTCAGAGGTTCAGACTGAGCGGACGATGGATATAGTGGAAGCGGTGATACGGGGAATGTCAGGAAAAGAAAATTTTCGTCTGGATCAGGGAGTGATCTATCTGGAAGTTGACATGGGAGTGACTTTTGCGGAAAAGACATTTTCTTTGCAAAGAGATTACGGATATGCAATGGGAAGTGACTGATGGAAAGGTGTCTGAAAAAGACGGACATACAGATATGGAAAGGACAGGAATGAAGACAGCCATAAAGAAAGGAATAAAGATATACTCTCCGAAAATAAAAAAACAAAAGAAAGGTAAAGGATCTCTTCAGGCTATCTGCAAAAACAAGCGGAGAGTATTTCTTTGTTTCTTTCGGAAGACCCGGGGGAAAAAGCAGCAGATCCCGGCGGTGCTTACTGTGGAAGCAGCTCTGGTTATCCCTTTATTTCTGCTTGGAATCTGTACCTTGCTTGGAATAATGGATCTGTACCGGGTGCAGGCACTTGTGAAAACATCTCTGCATCAGAGCGCACAGGAGCTTGGTATGTATGCCAGTGTGGAAAGCGGGGATTCCGGGGTGAACACGCCGACAGGAGTACTTTCTTCCGGTGTCTGCATCGCTTACGCAAAAGCACATCTTCCGGAGCTCGGGGATGGCGCAGCAGTGAGTCTGATCGGATCCCGATATGAAAATCATAAGATTCAACTGAAAGCTACAGTGTTGTATCAACTGCCATTTTCAATCCTTCCGGTATCAAAACTTAAGGTGACGAACAGCAGTGTGGTGCATGCCTGGACCGGATATGACCCGAAAAATACAGACAACGAGGGAACAGATGGCGGAGAAATGGTTTATGTGACAGAGTATGAGAGCGTATATCATACATCAGAATCTTGTACCCATCTGGATCTCTCGGTTCATCGGGGAATAAAAACACAGGTGGAGCAAAAACGGAATGAATATGGAGGAAAATATCATGTCTGTGAACGGTGCGGCGGTGACAGTGCCCTGGTTTACTATACGGAAAAAGGAGACTGCTATCACAGTCAGGCATCCTGCAGCGGGCTGAAACGAACCGTTCGTCTGGTGAAAAAATCTGAAATACAGGCATATATCCAATGTGAGCGATGTCGTGAAAACACAGGTTAAAAAGGTCAGGGATCCAAAAATATTTGCGGCAGTGTGCGGAAAGGAAAAAGATGGGAGTATTGACAACCGGTTATCTGATGGTAAACAGCTGGACTGACTGGCGAAGAAAAGAAGTGGATATTGTGTGGACCGTGGCAGTTTTTGTTCTGACGGCGTTTATATATTTAGGAACAGATCAGAAACTTTGCTGGAGTGGTCTTCTTCCGGGAATCTGTCTGTGGCTTGCATCATTGTGGAGGTCGGATCAGATAGGAAGCGGAGATGGAATTGTGCTGATGGGGATCGGATGGATCCAGGGAATACAGCAGGCATGTGTGATTTTTCAGACAGCGATTCTTCTGGCGGCAGCGGTTGGGGTCTGCATGTTGGCATTGGGAATGGGAAGAAAAAAGGAACTTCCTTTTGTACCGTTTTTATTGGCCGGATATCTGGTGCAGTATATCTGAGAACGGGAAACAGATGAAAAGGTTTGTGAATATACAAAAAAGGAGCTGAAATATGGAAGAGACAGGAAAAGAGAAAAGGTACAGCAGGGATCCGGAAGCAAATCAGATAAAGAAAAGGGACAGACGAAGGAAAAAAGGTTCTCTTACGGTGGAGGCATCGCTGGTAGTTCCGTTGTGTGTGATGATTCTTACCTTTCTGCTTTCGCTTACTTTTTATGTGTATTTGCGATGTTGGTATACGCAGGCAGGATGTGAGGTATCTGTTCAGGGAAGTGGATATGGTGTGCTGGAAGGAAGAACAGGACAGGAAAAAGCAGAGAAAAAATGGAAAACAAAGCGTAGTGAAAGTGGATTTTCGGGAAAAGGTATCTCAGGTGAGATTACAGGAAATCAGAAGGAAGTATGGGTAAAGATAACAGGAAAAGTACCCGTATGGGGAAGGCCGCATCTGGAGTTTGAGACAAAGATCGGACAAAAAATCATACGACCGGTTATATTTGTGAGAAAAGTGATTGCGTTTCGTACATAAAAAGAAGGTTTTTAGAGATGAAGATGGATTACAGAAGAGATTTGCAGCACAATTATCTGGTGGTAGAGACCGGGGAGAAGACAGAAAATTATATCACAAGAATGATGACCGAAAATCAGGTGCAGGGGCTTCTTGGGTGTGAGTGCAGAAGAATGGATCAGAAAAAACTGTATTATTATGATATTACATCAAAAATATCGCTTGCAGAAAAAAGCAGGTTAAAAAAAGTAAAAGGATCAGAAGTGCTTCTTATTATTCAGGGGTTGTTACAGGTGCTGGTACAGCTGGAGGAATATCTGATACCGGCAGATCAGATCTGTTTGGACTGGAATTATATTTATCTTGATCCTGTCAGCTGCTATCCCTCTTTTTGCTGTCTTCCCGCAGCGGAGAAAGAACTGGAACAGGGGATTCGGGAACTTCTGGAAGAGTTGCTTCCACGACTGGATCATCAGGAACAGACCGGAGTATCGGTAGTTTATGAACTTTACCAGTATGCGATCCAGGATACGTTCTCGGTAATGGGGTTACAAAGTGTTTTGGAACGGCGGCTGATGGAAGAGAGAAAAACGACAGAAACAGAACTTCAGGCCTGTCAGGAGAAGAAAAGCAGAGAATATCAGGAAACATCATATTTCGGAGATAACAGACAAGCGGTACTGGAAGATTTCTTTTCTTCAGAAGAGGAGGAAGGAGAAAACGGGCGGGTGAGTCCTGTCTTGGTCGGAATGGTGCTGGGAATTATCGGAGTTTTGTTGTATGCACTGGCAGGGTATGCTGTTCTGGAATATGTTCCACAATATCTGGGAACCTGGGCAGCATCGGGTGTGATGGCGATATTAATTGTTCTGATCTGGCAGGTGGTTGTGAGAAAAAGAAAAAAAGAAGAACGACAGATTGAGGAACAATTTGCGATCTATCAGGGAACATCGGAAGAAGCGCCAAGGCATTCGAAAACAGATATCAGAGAATGGGAGGAGAAGGATAAAGAGCCGGAAGAAGAAATCACATGGGAAAAGCGGATTCCATGGGGAGGGGATACCTATACCCAGATTCTTTCAAACGGAGGAGAACAGGGCGGTCTGATTCTGAAGGAACTGCACCCGGTAAGTGGCAGGCAGTTTCGGATAGAAAAAGCAACCCGTCTCACCATCATCGGACAACTGAAAGAACAGGCAGATCTTGTCCTGCCATCCACAGCAGTAAGCCGGGTCCATGCCAGTATCGAACAACGGGCAGGTAACTGGTATCTGAAAGATATGAATTCCAGAAACGGAACCTGGGTCAATGAGCAGGAACTTTATGGAGAAGAGGAACAGGAACTGATCAATGGCGATCAGATTCGGTTTGCTGACCTGATATACCAGGTGAAGATATAGCAGACAGGTTCGTTGATTTTCCTTGTAAAACAGAAAGTGTGGGCATATAATGAGGAAAATATAACTGATGTCTGACAGGAGGAAAATATATGAACCGGTATCAGGATGAAGACTGGCAGCAGGAGGAGCAGAGAAGGCGGGAAGCGTATTACCGGATGAACAGCCAGAACAGTAACACACCGGATGCACTGGAACAAATCTTCAGGGGCCCGTTAAACTGGATGAATCTGCTGATGATCGGGATCAATGTGGTGATTTTTATTATCATGGAGTTTTTGGGGAGTACAGAGGATACCGGGTTTATGTTGCAGTGGGGTGCCGCTTGCAGACCGTTCATTCTGAATGGAGAGTGGTATCGGCTGTTTACTTCTATGTTTTTGCATTTTGGAATCTATCATCTTGCAAATAATATGGCGGTATTGCTGTTTATGGGAGATATGGTGGAGAATGCAGTGGGACACTGGAAATACCTTGCAATCTATCTTGGCTCCGGACTGGTGGGTAATCTGTTGTCCCTGTATATGGACATTCAGTCGCAGAGCAACATTGTCAGCGCAGGTGCTTCCGGGGCGATCTATGGAATTATCGGTGGAGTTTTTGTTCTGATGATCAAAAACAAAAAGCAGGTGAGAGAAATAGTGATCCGGCGGCTGGTGTTTGTCATTGTGGTTACGATCTACTACGGTTCACAGGCGGCGCAGATTGATAATGCGGCTCATGTGGGCGGTCTGATCGGTGGAATTGTATTGACAGTACTGTTTACGGTGCATAAAAAAACCACATATCGCAACAGAAAAGAATATGTTGCAAGATGACTGGAAATTTTCTGATAATGCGTGTATCATGGTAAGAAAAAAGGTAACTGTTCAGTACCCTCACAGTTACGAGTCAAAATCCATGAAAAATCGCCTTCGGCGATGGGATTTTGACTTGCATGTCTCGGGATTTTGGCATATTCATGCCAAAACACCTCGCGGAAT
Source organism: Oliverpabstia sp. (assembly GCF_022785585.1). Taxonomy (NCBI): domain Bacteria; kingdom Bacillati; phylum Bacillota; class Clostridia; order Lachnospirales; family Lachnospiraceae; genus Oliverpabstia; species Oliverpabstia sp. The sequence continues at coordinate 8,705 of NZ_JALFPR010000035.1, forward strand.
AACGGTGTGCTGAATAGTTACGAAAAAAGAACAATAATGCAAAACAGAGAGGAGAATAAATATGAGTGACTGTATTTTCTGTAAAATTGCCGGCGGAGATATCCCGTCCGCTACCCTGTATGAGGATGATGATTTTCGTGTGATTCTGGATCTTGGTCCTGCAACGAAGGGACATGCCCTGATCCTTCCGAAGCATCATTATGCAAACCTGTATGAGATTCCGGAAGAGATGGCTGCAAAAGCGATGGTTCTGGCGAAAAGAATGGCAGCAGCCATGACGGAAACACTGGGCTGCGATGGTTTTAATATTGTACAGAACAATGGTGAAGTGGCAGGTCAGACCGTATTTCACTTTCATATGCACCTGATTCCGCGCTATAATGGCGATCAGGCAGGTATCACCTGGAAACCGGGCGAACTGAAGGATGAAGTGAGAGACGAGATTGTTGCGAAAGTGACAGCCGCATTAATGTAACAAAACGGACAGGACGATAAGGTGTATC
>NZ_JALFPR010000042.1:0-21001 GCF_022785585.1 Oliverpabstia sp.
TCTGTACTGGCAGTTTCTTTTTCTGTATATTCCTCTATATCTGTCGCTGTCACCTGTTTAATATGTCGTTTTTTCAGGCGCTGATACACAACTTTCCGAAAAATAGTATAGACCACTGACAGCAACGGAATAAAAACAAGCATACCTACAATCCCCATAAGATTTCCACCGATCGTAACTGCTGCCAGCACCCAGATTGACGGAAGCCCTACAGATTCGCCGACAACATGAGGATAAATCAGATTTCCCTCAATCTGCTGCAGCACCAGAAATACTATTATGAATATAATTGCCTGCTTCGGGCTTACCATAAAGATTAAAAAACTTCCTACGGCACACCCGATAAAAGCACCAAAAATAGGAATCAATGCTGTAAATGCAATCAGAACTCCGATCAAAAGTGCATACGGCATTCTCAAAATGCTCAGCGTAACAACAAACATACAGCCGAGAATCACAGCTTCCAGACACTGGCCTGTAAGAAAGTTTGCGAATGTCCGATACGTCAGAGAACAGACTTTAAGAAATGCATCTGCTTTTTGTTTTGGAAGAAAAGCAAAAAGTACTTTTCTGATCTGTACATGCAGCTTTTCTTTCTGAAAAAGGACATAGCAGGCAAAGGAAAAAGCAATGAAAAAGGTTGCCAGTCCGCTGACTACGGATCCCACCGCTGACACTGTTGTATTCATCATGTTTCCCGCACCATTTCCAAGCAGACTTATTCCCCACCTGATTGCCTGATCCGGTTTAAACTGCACCTGATCTACCAGCTTCATAATTTCCCGGTTATCATGAAAAAAATCGCGGATCCAGATTTTAATCTGCGGAATAAAATCTGTGATATTTATCATCAAACTTCCCATTGTCTTCGTAAGCTGAGGAATCACGCCAATCATCACCAGTGCGATCACGCCAACCACCAATACGATCGTGAGAAGCAGGCTGACCGGTCTTGCCAGTTTTCTCGCTGCCTTATTTTCTTTTTTTATATTTTCAAAAATTTTCTTTTCCAAAAAACTCATTGGCACGTTGATCACAAATACAATCGCTCCACCAAGTATAAACGGAAATATAATCTGCCCTATTGTTTTCAGCACATCAAGTACTACATCAAACTTCCACAGGGCAACAACAAGAAGTGCTGTAAACACAATAAGTTCCCGTATTTTTTTTATAGATAAATCACCCAAATCCATTATCTTTCTCCTCTTTTGTCTTATATGTACTCCCGGAATTTTTCCGGATAGTTACAAAAAATCACATAAAAAAACTCTTATTGCATATCAAATACTGCAATAAAAGTCTCACCATTTTCCTGAAGTACCGGATGGCTCCACCGTACTGACGACACTACAAACGCAGATTTCCAAACATAGGTTACTCCTTTTAATTAGGTTTGATTGTACAATAATCCCTGTCTCCTTGTCAATATTCATTTTTTTGAATATATACCAAAAAACGTTTGGTCTTCCACCTTATAACGAGTTATACTATGAGTATGAAGAGAGCCAGTTTTACCCAATACCGGTATCTGCCAAAATTTTACATCAAAAAGGAGTATAGCACTTATGACCATCAAAGAACTTTTCGCGCCGTCCGATATGACGGTAGGAAAACCCTGGGAGAAGATTGTAATTTTTACGATCCCCATGCTGATCGGCAATATCGCTCAGCAGCTTTACAACACCGTAGACAGTATTGTCATCGGAAAATACGTGGGCGACAACGCCCTGGCGGCAGTAGGAAGCGCCAGCCCGATTCTGAACCTGCTTCTGGTACTTTTTGTAGGAATCTCCGTAGGTGCCGGCGTTATGGTATCTCAGTATTTTGGTGCAAGACAACGGGAAGAGCTGTCCATGACGATCGGTAACTGCGTCACACTGACCGCAATTTCTTCCCTGATCATTATGTTTCTGGGAGCCGTTCTCTCGCGGCCGCTTCTGGAACTTCTGAACACGCCCGACTCGATCATTGACTGGTGCACCTCGTATCTGGTCATTCTGATGGTGGGATGTATAGGATGTGCATATTATAATATTTTATGTGGTATCCTGCGTGGACTCGGCGATTCTATCTCGGCACTGATCTACCTTCTGGTGGCAACTGTCCTGAATATCATTCTGGATATCGTCTTCGTTTCCCGCTTTCAGATGGGTGTCGCCGGTGTCGCCTATGCAACCGTCATCGCACAGGCAGTATCCGCTATCCTCTGTTTCTGGAAACTGCTGCGGATGACAGATATCTTTGATTTCAAATTCCGCCATCTGAAGATGAAAAAGAAATATACATTGGAGATCATCCGGCTGGGACTCCCCTCCGGCATCACCCAGGCCATCTTTTCCATGGCCATGGTTATCGTACAGTCTCTGACGAACAGTTTCGGCGAGATGGTCATCGCAGCCAATGTCATCATCATGCGTGTGGATGGTTTTGCGATGATGCCGAACTTCTCTTTCGGAACTGCCATGACGACCTACGCCGGACAGAATGTGGGCGCACATCGCATGGACCGTGTGGAGCAGGGAGCCCGTCAGGGAACCGCCATTGCACTGGGAACCTCCGCGGTGATCACTCTTCTGATCCTGGTCTTCGGCAAAAACCTGATGGCAATCTTTACCGATACTTCGGAACTGGTAACTCTCAGTGCCAACATGATGAAGATACTCGCCGTTGGCTACCTTGCCATGGCCATCACCCAGTCCCTCTCCGGCGTCATGCGTGGAGCAGGTGATACCATGACCCCCATGTGGATCTCCATGATCACCACCGTTGTGATCCGTGTGCCTCTGGCTTACGGTCTTGCTTTCCTCACCAGAACCCCGGAACTTCCAAACGGAAGATATCAGGTGCTCTGGATCTCTCTGCTGGTATGCTGGTGTATGGGTGCGCTGCTGACATTCCTCTTCTACAAAAAAGGAAACTGGAAGAAAAAAGCACTGACAGCCGATGGTAATTCCGATCAGTAACCGAATCTGCAGCTGCCATATAAAACAACAAAAACGGATACCGAAATAATTTTAACCATTCGCTATCCGTTTTTGCTGCATTGCATATCAATAATTGATCCGGTGGATCAATTTCGATTTTCTCTTTATTTCACTTTTGAAAAGACCCGGAAACTGTTCTTCCAGGTGATCTCTTCTACCTCTTCCCGGGATACTCCCTTGATCTCGGCAATTTTTTCCACTACATACGGAATATTCAGCGAAGAATTTCGCTTCCCGCGGTTCGGAACCGGTGCAAGGTACGGGCTGTCCGTCTCTAAGAGCAGAGATTCCAGTGGAGCATATTCAACCACTTCCACCAGCTTCCTTGCATTCTTAAAGGTCAGTACACCACCGATGCCGAGGGAAAGCCCCATATCCAGGTATTCCCGTGCCATCTCTTTTCCGTATGAAAAGCAGTGCACCACACCGCCGATATCCCCGGCATGAAGCCGTTTCATGGTATCCAGCGTATCTTTTGCCGCATCACGGCTGTGGATGATAAACGGGAGTTTCTCTTCCCGTGCTACCTCCAGCTGCCGCTCGAACCAGCAGATCTGTTTTTCGTGGTTTTCTTTATCCCAGTAATAGTCCAGACCGATCTCGCCTACAGCCACCGTCTTTTCCATCTGGCAGATCTGATGCATCCGTCGAATCTTCTCTTCGTCCAGTGCTCCCACATCATCCGGATGGACACCCACCGCACCATAGATATATGGGTATCGTTCCATCAGATCCAGAGTACGGTTCCAGCCTTCTACTTCCGCGCATACATTGATCACTCTGCCGATGCCCTGCGCAGGCAGGGCATCCAGCAGTTCTTTTCTGTCTTCGTCAAAAGCCTCATCATCATAATGTGCATGACTTTCAAATATCATGTCGATTCACACTTTCTAGCAGATCTCTGCGCCTGCAGGCATCTTCTTTTCCGGAACCATCAAAGAGAGGTTTCCGTCCGCATCTTCTGCACATAACAGCATACCTTCAGAAAGTACGCCTGCCAGTTTTGCAGGTTTCAGGTTCACCAGAACCATGACTTTCTTTCCTACCATCTCTTCTGCGGTATAGTGTCCTTTGATACCGGATACGATCTGTTTTACCTGACTGCCGATCTTCACCTGAGAGCACAGCAGTTTTCTTGATTTTTTCACTTCTTCGCAGGCGATGATCTCACCAACCTGGAACTGCATTTTCCCGAAATCATCGAAGGTGATCTCTTCTTTTGCATCGATATCAACCACCGGCTCTTCCGGTACTTCCGGTTTTGCCTGTGCAGCTTTCATGGCTTCTACTTTTTCCAGAATTTCTTTCAGATCCAGACGCTGGAACAGGATCTCCGGTTTGTCTGTTACTTTATTTCCTGACGGATACAGACCGAACTGATCCAGTTCTTCGTAAGATCTCTTTTCTCCGTTTAACTGAGCCAGGATCTTTTCTGTGGTTTCCGGCATGAAGGATTCCAGCAGAGAAGCACCGATGGTGATACTTTCTACCAGGTTGTACAGAACTTCTGCCAGACGGTCTTTCTTCTCTTCGTCTTTTGCCAGTGCCCACGGCATGGTCTCGTCAATGTATTTGTTGCAGCGTTTGAACAGGTTGAAGATCTCTGTGATAGAATCCGCCACACGCAGGTCTTCCATCTTGGCAGCTACCTTTGCCTTGGTTCCTGTTACGACTGCTTTCAGATCAGCGTCTACGTCTTCTTCCACACCTGTTTTTGTTACCACACCACCAAAATATTTGTTGGACATGGAGATGGTACGGTTTACCAGGTTACCCAGGGTGTTGGCCAGATCAGAGTTCAGTCTCTCTACCATCAGCTCCCAGGTGATCACACCGTCGTTTTCAAACGGCATCTCATGCAGAACGAAATAACGGACAGCATCTACACCGAAGAAGTCTACCAGATCATCGGCATAGATCACATTTCCTTTGGACTTACTCATCTTGCCATCGCCCTGTAACAGCCACGGATGACCAAATACCTGTTTTGGCAGAGGCAGATCCAGAGCCATCAGGAAGATCGGCCAGTAAATCGTATGGAAACGGATGATATCTTTACCGATCAGATGCAGGTCTGCCGGCCAGTTTTTGTTGAACAGTTCGGAGCTGTTGCCGTCGCAGTCATAGCCGATACCGGTGATGTAGTTGGTCAGCGCATCCAGCCATACGTAAGTTACATGTTTCGGATCAAAGTCTACCGGTATACCCCAGCTGAAGGAAGTACGGGATACACACAGATCCTGCAGTCCCGGAAGCAGGAAGTTGTTCATCATCTCGTTCTTTCTGGATACCGGCTGAATGAACTTCGGATGTTCGTTAATATATTTGATCAGGCGCGGAGCGTATTTACTCATTTTAAAGAAATACGCTTCTTCTTTTGCCGGTGTACACGGACGTCCGCAGTCCGGACATTTTCCGTCTACCAGCTGAGACTCCGTGAAGAAGGATTCGCACGGGGTACAGTACATTCCTTCGTAATGTCCTTTGTAGATATCTCCCTGATCGTAGAGTTTTTTGAAAATCTTCTGCACCTGTTTTTCATGGTCTGCATCTGTGGTACGGATAAATTTGTCATAAGATGTATTCATCAGATCCCAGATTCTCTTGATCTCTGTGGATACGTTGTCTACATATTCCTTCGGTGTGATGCCTGCTTCTTCGGCTTTCAGCTCGATCTTCTGACCGTGCTCATCCGTACCGGTCTGGAAGAATACATCGTATCCCTGCTGTCTTTTGAAGCGAGCGATACTGTCTGCCAGTACGATCTCGTAGGTATTACCGATATGGGGTTTGCCGGATGTGTAGGCAATCGCCGTTGTCATATAAAATTTTTCTTTTGCCATGTTTGGTTCCTCCTTGCTCACGCATACTATGAGAAACACGCTCCGCGAGTTTCTCAAGTTACCGCGGCAGTCGCCAAGGTCTCGTGCAAGCACGGACTTTGGCTCGTTGCTCGCGTAAAAAAACCGCCTTCTTACTGTTTGTAAGAAGACGGATATGATACCGTGTTACCACTTCTCTTCGTCTCTTTCTCACGAAAGAAACCTTGCCAAGTACTGCTATACTCTGCCGCTATAACAGGCGGATCCTGTCGCAGCCTAACCTTCCGGCTCGGTGCGCCTCTCAGAAGCCATCTTCCATTCACCTTGTCACTTCCCTCTCAGCCTCCGGGAATTCTCTGTAATGACAGTCGTGCATGTACTCTCTTCGTCACGGTGTTTTTGTTTATGACTATAGTTTATCGTAGCACATACGTTTGTATTTGTAAAGTCTGTAAATTTTACTTCTTCAGATATTTTTTCACTTCTTCTGCTGATCGGTTCAGCACCAGTTCTTCCGGAAAGTCCAGTTTTGTCAGCAGTTCTCTTGCCATATCGAATTCCCCGATCAGTGTATCAAAGTGGGCATCGCTGTCCATCACGACCGGTACCTGATATTTTTTGCAGTAGTTTAACATGATCGTATCGTTCTCTACCGCATGGATACGGCTGCAGCCGGGATCCATGGAATGGTTATTCAGTTCCAGGATCTTTCCGTATTCTTTTGCTCCCTGTACCAATGCCTCGTAGTCCACTTCATATCTTCCGTCATCCGGATGACCAATGATATTGACGCATGGATTCTTCATGGCGTTCAGATACGCTTCCGTGTTCTCCTGACAGCTTCCCGGTTCCATGCACGGGGTATGCAGGCTGGCGATGATGATATCCAGCTTTTCCATAGTCTTCTGCGGAAGATCTACGGTTCCTTTCGCATCCAGAATATTGACCTCAGACCCCAGCACCAGTTCGACGCCATACAGTTCTCTCGGTACGATCCGCAGATTGTCAAAATAAAACAGATGACAGGTTCCCGGCATCTTCGGTGCATGTTCCGTGATTCCCAACAGCTCCAGCCCTTTATCGGAGGCTGCTTTTGCCATCTCTCTTAACGTGGAGTACGCGTGTCCGCTGACGATTGTATGAGTGTGTAAGTCCAGGACCGAATTGTATTTCATAATGATAATTCCTCTTTTCTCTGTTTGTTGCCACATAATTATAATGATGTTAAGATATCGGATTGTTCCGTACTTCGTACTCTCACAATCCTCAAAAACATTCGCAATCCGCTCATTTTTCTTCGAAAAATGGCTACTTACTCATGTTTTTGGCGGGCCCCAAGTTCAGAAATCTTCCTGCAAGCAAGCTTGCGTCAGATTTCAGACCTTTTGACCCTGATATCTTATCATGTTCCGGTCTTTTCTACAACCTGTCATACACACACATTGTCCACATTTACCAACATTTATACCTGATTTTTTCCACATTTTACAGAACTTTATTCACACCAGAGGCATATTCTGCGACTTCTTCATCTGTCTCTTTCTCTGCTTTTTTTGCATTTCCCCGTCAGAAAACACATCACTCCCCACAAAAAGACCCCCAGCAGGCTGATCCATTTTCCCGTGGAAAGTCCCGGGGCGTGGTAGGTGATCGTCACCCAGTGTCCCCCGCTTACCATCCGGCAGCCCAGAAACGCCGTATTGACTTTCTCCGTCACGACCTCTCTCCCGTCCACTTTGATCTCCAGATGACTGTCGTACGGGATCGCTGTGACCAGATAGCCGTCCTGCTCCATCTCGATACTGCCACTGATCTGGTTTCCCTTTGTTGCGTTCCGATCCGGTGTGAATGTGGACCGGTATAGAGAAGCATCTTCCAGTACCGTCGTATCACTGACATAGCTTTTCAGGTTACAGATCCGATAAGTTCCCGCACCGAACGTCACTTTTATCTTTTCCTGATCTGCGGAAAGTTTCATCACATAAGTAAATGTCGTGTTGTCATTATAATACAGATGACTTTTTGCCGTCAGCTTATTTCTGATCCCGTTGATCACGATGCTCACATCCCGGTTCGGATGTCCATTTTCCACATCAAATTGCAGATACAGGATTCTCTCTTTTCCCGATGTATCTTCGTCAAGAGAAAATGTGGCTTTCTGCTCTTTTTTTGTCTTGATTTTCCAGGAATCGTCTTCCTTTGTCACTCCCTGCTTCGCCGTAAACGTTACGTTTGTTTCCTGTATACCCTTCGTCTTTTCAACCCCTGTATCGGCGATCTTTTCATTTCCTGTTACCGCATACTGCATCAGCATGGTCTGATTATACGGGAATTTCATGGCCTGATACGTTTTTTCCGCGATCACCTGATTCGTTCCGTAGATCACCGGCGCAGCCGCCTCCTGTACCTCCGTCGTGAAGTTCTCCCCGTCTTCACTCCGTCCGATCACATATTTGACTCCCATAAACTTCTGAAACAGCGGATTGGCCGAGGCGGACTGCATCAGTCCGTTTCGAAACGGCTGTTCCACCTGAAAGACATTGTTCCGAAACTTCTGATACGCTGTGTTATAGGCGGAAGAGTATACCGAAGTCGTCCACTGGCGCATATCCCAGATCCGGTTTACGTTGTCTTTTCGCTTCTTTGCAACTCCGCTTTGCTCCGTCCGGTACAGGCCGGTTTCTCCGTCCAGCGCATCACGCACGGCATCCTGCCAGGCACTGTCTGTGATCTCCTGATAATCTTCTTTCTGCACCAGATTGCCTGCCTTTCCGTTCACCACATGATTGATCAGCACCAGGCATACCAGCGCCGGAACCAGAAGCAGGAACGGGCGTTTCCACTTCTGAAAGATCAGAAAGAAGAAAAACAGTGCTGCGCTTTCGAACAGGATCAGCTGATAATTCTGCGCCCTCGATCCGTCCCCCTGCAGATAAAGTGCCAGCAGACTGACACCCACCGTACCGCCAAATATGAACGTTCCTTTCCATCTGCCTATTTCCCCGTTTTTCATACGGTTCAAAAACACTGCCGTAAGATAACAGAAAAATGGAAGAAACGGGATCAGTGATTTGTACCGCACATACAGCATCCCGTTAAATCCCCAGGCAAATACAGGAACCGTCAGAAGTGCCACGCAGACCACCGATACCACCCGCTCCCGGATCGATCCACACACGATCCCGCCAAGCAAAACCGCCACCAGAATAACCGTCAGCCCCACGCTGTAAGTGCCGTACAGTGAACTGTCCAGCTGCAGATTCGGCATCAGCAGTTCTTTCAGATTCTGACTTTGGGAACTTCCGCTTCGCTGCAGGATCGCATATGCCGTAGGAATCAGCAGTACACCGGCTGAAAGTACCGCCACGATCATCGGAACCGGGAATCCGAACAGTTTTCTCTTTCGGATCCCTTTGGGATAACCGTACCAACCATATAAAAATATCGCTGCCATTCCCGCGATGCTGAAATAAAAACTGGTCAGAATCATCAGAAACACACCCAGGGTATACAGACCTGGTTTTCCTTTTTCCCAGTACCGATCCACCCCCAGAAACGTCATCAGTAAGAATGGCATATACTGCACAAACATGATCTGATGACAGGACTGATAGATCATCGGTCCCGCCAGTAAAAACAGGACTGCCACGCCCTGCGCAATCTCTGTGGAAAATCCCCGTTTTTTCAGCCACCCGTACAGCAGGCAGACCGAAACCGCCAGACAGATCACACAAGCAGCCATCAGATAATCGCTCATTTTCATAAACGGAAGCAGATAAGCGATCAGCACGATCGGATTATACAGCCCATAATAGGAAAAATTGTAAATATTCTGCCCGCCGCCGATGTTCGCCGCGTATTCCGGAAAAAATTGTCCTGTCTGATAAAACTGCTGCCGGAAATACTCCGGGAACACGCTGTGCTGGCTGATCCAGTCCATATTTGCCCCGAAGACACCGTATCTTCCGGCAAAAAACCAGCACGCTGCCACAGTCAGAACAGCCAGTACAGCGTAAGACACCAGTCCGCAAATTTTCTCTTTTGCATTACTCTTTTTCATAACTGGAACTCCTTACGATATAGATCGGACGATGTTTGGATTCCAGATAGGTTTTCGAGAGATACTCTCCCATGATCCCCATGCAGAGCAGCTGGATGCCTCCCATAAACAGGATCACGCAGACCATCGAAGGCCAGCCCGCCACCGGATCGCCCCAGATCAGTGTCCGGATCACCAGAAACAATATCATTAAAAACGATACCCCGCAGAATACAACACCAAGCACTGCCGCCACCGATAAAGGAGCCACAGAAAAACCGGTGATCCCTTCCAGAGAATACTTAAACAGCTGGCGCAGAGACCATTTCGTCTCTCCCGCGCTGCGCTCTACATTTTCATATTCCAGCCATTCGGTTTTGAAGCCAACCCAGCTGAAGATTCCTTTCGAAAACCGGTTATACTCACTCATCTGCAACACGGCATCTACCATTTTCCGGCACATGATCCGATAGTCTCTCGCTCCGTACACCAGCTGTGTTTTTGAGATTTTGTTGATAAATTTATAGAAGTTTTCCGATAAAAACGAGCGGATCACCGGCTCCCCGGTTCGGTCGGAGCGTCTGGTAGCGACGCTGTCACAGGTTCCGTTTTTGACCATCTCATACATCTTCGGCAAAAGTTCCGGCGGATCCTGCAGATCCACATCCATCACCACCACATAATCTCCCTTTGCCTTACAGAGTCCCGCGTAGATGGCCGCTTCTTTTCCGAAATTTCTCGAAAAAGAAAGGTACTGGCAGCGCGCATCCTTCTCTGACAGTTTCTTCATCTCCGAAAGTGTCGCATCCTGTGATCCGTCATCCACAAAGATCAGTTCACAGTCCGCATCTATCGCATCCATCACCGGACACATATGTTCATAATAGATTGGTATGGTCTCTTCTTCGTTCCAACAGGGAACAATCACTGATATCAGGTTCATACTCTCACTCCTCTTTCCGTTTCAGAACGTATACTTATCCATTTTATTCCTTCAATTCAGCATTGTACCCCCTGTTTCTTAAAATTAACGAAAGATAAATCCTAAGATTTCTAAAGATTTTTTTACAATCTGTAAAATTCCTGTATAATGAGGAGCAGAAAGTTACCGGGCAACATCCGGTACCATGCAATTGCAAATGCAGAGTCTGGACTATCTATTTATGCCAAAACACCTCGCGGGATAGTGGCTACTGAATAGTTACCAGATGTTTTACGAAAAAGCGGAGGAAAACACATGGAGCAGCAAACCACACAGGTTCTTGTCGTAGACGACAACCCGGAAATTCGTGATATCATACATGTTTTACTGGAAGGGGAAGGTATCCGGGTGACAGAGGCTGCCGATGGCAGTTCAGCCCTTCATTTTCTGGAAAAAGACAGTTTTGATCTGATTATTCTCGATATCATGATGCCGGGGTTAAACGGGTACGAAACCTGCCAGAAGATCCGGCAGCTGACCAACGTACCGATCCTGTTTTTAAGCGCCAGGACTTCCGACAGCGATAAACTTATGGGCTTTTCCAGTGGCGGGGACGATTACCTTGCAAAACCCTTTTCCTATACGGAACTTCTCGGACGCACCAGAGCGCTGATTCGCCGTTACCGCATTTATCAGGGAAAATCCCCGACTGCCAGACAGTCAGCATCCAATCTGTTGACCTGCGGCGATCTGTGCCTGGATCCCCGGTCGGAAAAAGTAACTCTGAAGGGTCAGCCGGTAACTCTCACCTCCACCGAGTACCAGATCCTGAAGCTACTGCTTTCCAACCGCAGACAGATTTTCTCTCCACAGCGGCTCTATGAAGCAATCTGGGAGGAACCTTACTATTACGGCGCCGGCAACACGATTACCGTCCATATCCGGAATCTGCGTCAGAAGATCGAACCGGATCCATCGAATCCGGTTTACATAAAAACCACATGGGGAAGGGGGTATCACTGTGATTAAGATCCGACATATCCGAACCAAACTGCTGTTGCTCCTTTTTGCCTCCGCACTGCTCTGCCTCGGTCTTTTTCATACCCTGTGGGCAAACAAATGGTACGTCCTTCACCTGGTCACAGAAACAAATCTTCCCATATCCCTCCCCATTCCGCAACTGGATGAAAATTTCTGGACCATGCTCGGAACAGAAGCTTTAAACTACGATATTCCCGCTTCCGAAGCAGATACCGAAGCCGTAAAAAAACTACAGCCATTGTTTGATCAGCTGGATGATTACACCGGTCTCGCTATCTACGGTATGGAAGACGGTATCTACCGCGCCGGCCAATATCCACGCTGTATGGATAAAGAACAGTTTCAGTCCTTCTTTGATATCGGATATCGTCTGACTGACGGGGTGATGGAGCAACAATATGAACGAAATACAAAGTTTAAAAATGGCTACGCAACCGTGATTGTCAACTTTTATCACAGTTCCGTATTTATCTTTCCTTACTTCCTGTTCTCTTTGTTTGTGTCGGTCGGTCTGTTCCTTCTGATCCTGCTGTTTTTTATCAACCGGAAAATGAAGCAGGTTGTGCTTTTAAAGCAGGAGATTCTTCGCATGTCCGCCGGTGATCTCTCCACTCCGCTTGTATCTTCCGGTGTCGACGAGATCGGTGTTCTCTCCCGGGAACTTGACCATCTCCGTCTCACCCTCGATCAGAATATCCGTCAGGAACAGGAAGCACACCAGTCCAACCGGGAACTGATCGCCGCCCTCTCCCACGATCTGCGCACACCGCTGACCGTTCTCCACGGGTATCTGGACATCCTGCAATTAAACCGCAATCCCGCCATGCAGAGTACTTATGTCGACCGCTGCCTGCAAAAAACCGATGATATCCGCAGGCTCACCGACCGGATGTTTGAATATGCGCTGGTGTACGACGCGTCCGAACCGGAACAGATCCGGATGATCTCTTTTTCGCTTTCCCGGCTTCTCGAACTTTTTCGGGAACAGATGGATTTTCTGGAACTTGCCGGGTTTCACACGGAGCTGCATTTTCCGGATGCTGGCACTTCCGACATTGCTTCGCCGGATGCACTTACGATCCGGGTTGATACGGAACTTTGCAAGCGGATCCTGAATAATCTGTTTTCCAATATTCTGAAATATGGCAGCAAACAGGAAACAGTCACGCTTTCCATGCAGCTTCCGCCGGAAATCAACAAAGATGCTGCGCTGTGTCTTGCCTTAAAAAATACTGTGAAACCGGAACATTCCGCAGTAGAAAGCAACCGCATCGGTCTCAAGAGCAGTACGCGGAATATGGAGCGGATGGGTGGAAAGCTTGTAGTTTTCCAGACAGATACGCTCTTCGAGGTAACGCTATCCTTCCCGGTCACCGCTCCGTAATCTCTGGCATCAGACACCTTTCATTCTTGATAAATTTTCACCTAAAAAAAGCACGAAACCATCGGATTTTCTGATTCCGACAGCTTCGTGCCTTTCTTTTTTGTTTTATTCTTAATCTCTGTTAAATACTTCTCTGTTCAGGCTGCCTTCCTGATGGCATACGATCGTTGTACATACAGCATCACCGGTGATGTTGACTGCGGTACGGATCATATCCAGGATACGGTCGATACCCATGATCAGGGCGATACCTTCGGTCGGAAGTCCTACGGAATTCAGTACCATCGCCAGAGTCACCAGACCAACGCTTGGCACACCGGCTGTACCGATAGATGCCAGAGTGGCAGTTACGACTACGGTTGCAAGGTTACCCATAGTAAGGGGAATGCCGTAGGCCTGAGCGATAAATACTACTGCCACGCCCTGCATGATGGATGTTCCGTCCATGTTAATGGTGGCACCCAGAGGGATAGTAAAAGAAGATATCTGCTTGGATACACCCATTTTCTTACTCAGTGTGTCGATGGACATAGGGATCGTCGCATTGGATGTTGCTGTGGAGAATGCAAATCCCATAACCGGCAGAAATTTCTTGATAAACTTGAATGGATTCAGTCTGGTGAAAACAAACAAAAGGATCTGATATACCACCAGACACTGGATCGCCAGAGCCAGAGTTACATTGCCCATATATTTTAACATCGGAGCAAATGCGGAGAAACCAACCGTTGCAAAGGTACGCGCGATCAGACAGAACACGCCGATCGGTGCGACCTTCATGATCGCCATGGTCATCTCCATCATCACATCGTTAAACTGGCTGAAGAAGTTTGCTACAACCGAACCTCTGGTTCCCAGTTTTGCCAGCATGATACCGACAAACAGGGCAAATACGATGATCGGCAGCATATCGCCGTTCGCCATGGACTGTACCGGGTTTTTCGGGATGATATTTAACAGAGTATCCACCAGGCTGGTGGCTTCTGTAGTGGAAGATACGGTTCCTTTCTGAACAGCATCCATATCAAGACCCCGGCCCGGATTGATCAGCAGAGCACTTCCCAGGGCCACGCATACAGCCAGGGCTGTGGTTACCAGATAGAATCCGATGGTTTTTACACCAACTTTTCCAAGAGTCTTGGTATCTCCGATGGCCATACTTCCGCAGATCAGAGAGCAGAATACCAGAGGTACAACCAGCATCTGCATCAAACGGATGAATCCCTGTCCAACCACATAGAGAACCCCTTCTACGATGACGGTATCTTTGATATAACTGGAAGGAATCCAGTAATGGATCACAACTCCAAACAGAGCTCCGATCAGCAGTGCGATGAAGATCTGCGTAGACAGACCAATTTTCTTCTTTGTTTTTTCTGCAGTATTTTTTGCCATTATTCCAGCCCTCCTGTCTCATCCAGATATTCTTTCAGGGCTGCCTTCCAGTCTTTCGGCTCTTCGATGCCGGTCAGACGAAGCATCATGTTGTCCAGAACGGAGTATGTCGGGCGCGCAGAATCCTCGATCACAACCGGATACAGATCCAGTTCTCCGGCTTTTCCGGAATACTCAAGAATCGTTCTTGCAAATTCATATCTGCTGCAGCTTCCCTGGCAGACCACATGGTACAGACCATACTCTTCATTATCAATAAAATAACGGATCACCTTCGCCAGTTCTTTCGCGCTGGTCGGCGCCGCATACTGGTTGTTCGGCACTTCCATCGTCTTTCCCTGTCCCACATTGCGAAGCACTTCATCCACAAAATCTCTTCCGATTCCATAGATCCAGGAGCTTCGGATGATCACAAACCGGTTTAACAGCTGGGTTAAAATCTTTTCTCCCGCTTCTTTTGATTTTCCATAGATCGTTCTCGGATGCACATTGTCAAATTCATTATACGGAACCCGCGATTCCTTATCAAAGACATCATCAGTAGAAATCTGTATCACTTTCGCATTGACCTCATTGGCAGCCAGTGCCACATTTCTCACACCGATCGCATTGACACGATACGCTTCATCTACATTGTTTTCACATTCCTGTACATCGGTCAGGCCTGCGCAGTTGATCACAACATCCGGACGGTTGACATGTACAAACTGTGTAACCTCATCAATCTTTGTGATATCCACTTCCTCGATATCCGTCGGCAGCAACTGGTATTCCACGCCTTCAAGCAGATCGAGCAGTGCGGTTCCGATATGTCCCTCCGCACCGGTAATCCATATTTTCTTCATCTTGTTCCTCCCATTACTTTTCCGGGGTTTCCCTGAGAGATCTGAACATCTATAACTGCACGCACATGATTGTTGCAGATATTCAGACTGGTTGACAGTTTCCTGTTTCTTACGCTTCTTCATTGTGGTTTTCTTACAATCTCATCACGTAATCATTCTTGCCACAAAATCGCCTTTGCATACCATCCCCTCCGCAGAAGCTGTCACTGTCAGCTCCCTTCGTATACAATATCACTAAAAAGGTCCACCGGACCTTTTGTCGTATGCTTGGCAACGAAAATAGCGGCTTGACTCCCGGCAAGCCGCTAAACATACTTTATTTTACCTGTATTCTGTCAGAAAGTCAATATTTTACATTTTAGTTTCTGTTTGCATTAGTTTCTATTTACTCTCAGATTTCCTTCCAGATAATCTCATTTGCTTCCATATGCAGATTAAAACTTGTTCCATCACCTTTGTAAACAACCGTATCCTGCGGTTCATAAGTATTGTTTACGATACAGTATTTACCATTCTTTACATAGGCATGTACTTCTACGTTGTAATTGCTGCTGAACCAGCGATGCAGGTTTTCTTCATCGTGTGCAGCCCACAGGATCGCACGGTACAGCACACGGCTGTTTTCAAAGCTGTATGGCAGACCGCTGATATAGACGCCTCTTCCTTCTCCAAAAGAGTTGACTGCCATCTGCACTTCTTTATCGATCTGGCGGATGATCGTAGTATCCGGCAGAGCATACATGTTTTTCTTTCCTTCTCCGAAGTCCACATCTCCCTTGCAGTCCTCAGTGATAAAGTGGGTATGCTCTTCCCAGTTGTATTTGTCTTTGTTCAGGTCAAATCCATTTTCGCGTTCCACTCCAAGAACACTTCTTAACTGAATATATTTGCCTTCCCACTGATGACCGGTCGGCTCACCGATTCCGATAAATCCGCCGCCGTTGTATACAAATTCATTGATCGCAGAAACAATCGTCTCATCCGTCCAGTTGTCCCCACCGGTATATGCGGTATCACCGTCGCCCACATTCAGGATGACGTCGATATCTTTGAGCATATCCGGGTTCTTGCGGATATCATCAAAAGTGATAAACCGTACATCAAACGGTGCACCGCTCAACGCTTCCATGATGCCCGCATAAGAATAGTTCTGTTTATGGTAAATCGCATGATGTACCATATGATTACCCCACGCACGCATCTTACCCCAGCAGTTTAATACGGCTACGGTTTTTACACAGTACGGTGTGGTTCCTTTGATATTTTCATACAGGGTACGGAATTCCTTGCAGACACTTTCCACATAATCGATAAATTCCGGGAACTGTACCGCCAGTTTCAGGTATCCGCCATAACCGATACGGTCGATCGGTTTTCTTAAGATCGCACGACGCGCGGTTACCCAGTTGACTTTTGCTTCTTTTACCGGATCTCCACCCTCATGGAAGGTATCCGGGAAGAAATACGGAAGGAAACGTCCCTCGGTATATTTGACACCAGGAATATCACTGATCAGACGAAGCGTCGCTCCATTTCCCACGGAACCTACCACAGCATCCAGACCTACGGACTTAAACTCATCCATAAACGGCTCCATGCCGATCCAGTGATCGCCGAGGAACATCATAGCTTCTTTTCCATACTCATGCACGATATCCACAAACTCTTTTGCAAGCTTCGTAACTTCTCTTCTCTGGAATGCGGTAAAATCCATGAATTCCTTGGACGGAATCCGGTACATGTTATTCATGTAACCCTGGTCAATGATAAATTCCGGACGGAACTTATAACCTACTTCCTGTTCAAACTGTTCCAGAATATACGGACTTACCGATGCAGAATAACCATACCAGTCTACATATTTTTCTCTCGCCAGCTCATCAAAGATCAGTGTAAACTGATGGAAAAATGTAGTAAAACGAACCACGTCCACATACGGATGACTCTCCAGGAATTTTCTCAGACGTTTCTTGGAGTATTCTTTTGTCTTCGGCTGACGGACATCAAATGTGATCTGTTTTTCCACACCCTGCCAGTCATTAGTCACCGCATTATACATATGAACCGGATCCCACATAATATAAGCCAGAAAACTTACCGTATAATCATGAAAAGCCTTCGCCGGTTTGATGGTCACATCACCGGTCTCCTCACTGTAACTCCACTCTGTCACCGGAACCACTTTTCCTGTCGTACGGTCAATAACTTCCCACCATCTTGTAATATCATCACGGGAATTCACCTTCAGCATATCCGGATACAGATGCTCCATCAGATGAATCGACAGTTCTCCCTTCGTTGCCGTATGGAAAGATGTCATAATATACATCTGCTGAATCTCATCCGGATTCGCTTTCGCCCATACATTATCTTTTCTGGTTGTATAATATGTTGCGTATACCTTCGCATCCACCTTCTTCAGTTCTTCCGGGTAATCCGTTCCGTCACAGTCACGGATCGCATCCGCCCCCCACCGTTTCACCAGCTCCAGTGTCTCCGGTACGACATCCACATCAGTCGGAATCGTTACTCTGCCCGTTGTACACTCTTTACCCATAACACACACCTCTCCCTTTCTTTATTATCACTCTCGGAACCTTACCAATTCCGCTTATATCCAATCCCAAATCATAAATCACCAGAAACAACTGCCGACAATGACCTTTTCCCCTATCTGTCTCTCACTGCCGGCAGTCCTATTCCAGTCTGCATCAGACAGGCGGCTGTTTCCCGTCCGCTGCACTAAATTCATTATATCCAATCCCCACCATTCTTTCTATGCTACTTTTGTTCCAAACATTAGATATCTTGCGGTATACGCGATTCTTTGCTATACTGACATATATAAATGGAAAAATTTCATCCACTGTTTTCCCCAGATGAAATTATACTTCATTTTCATACCAGTGTTGTCCACCCGACAGTAATGTTGCAGCATAACCGCTGTCAGAAATTGAGCACCTGCTTC
The DNA here is from genome assembly GCF_022785585.1 of Oliverpabstia sp. NCBI lineage: Bacteria > Bacillati > Bacillota > Clostridia > Lachnospirales > Lachnospiraceae > Oliverpabstia > Oliverpabstia sp. The sequence continues at coordinate 18,404 of NZ_JALFPR010000042.1, forward strand.
TGGAGACAGACAGCCTTTTGCTGGTGTCCTTAGCAAAGATGAAATCCGGCACCTACCTACGGAACCTGCCTCTGGCAGCTTCCTTCGGATGCAATGCAACGCAGACTTTCGCGAGGGTCAGCCGACCCTCGTGAACATAGTCGGAGTTGGTGACTAGTTCATATTTGCGTTACCAGCGGTTGTCTGTCCCCAGAAGCAGGTGCTCAATTTCGTCCGTCTATCAACTAACCTACAAGGAGGCTTTCACATGTCCACCCTATCCTATTCCTTAACAGACTTATCCCCCGAACACCAGCCGCCCCACCAACACCTCCGCTACGTAACCTCCTCCTCCTTCGGCTCCGACTGGAACGGCGTCCTCCACTCCCACGACTGTACCGAACTCTTCTACGTAACCGACGGCGAAGGATGGCTGTGCACCGATGAAACCCAGATCCCTCTGCGAAAAAACAACCTCGTCATCGTCAACCCCAAAGTCCACCACACCGAGCGCTCCTCACCAGAAAAGAAAATGCACTATATTGTGCTGGGAATCGATAACCTACAGTTTCGCTTCCACGAAGGAGAAACCTTCTCCCCCTTCCAGATCTTCCAGCTCTCCTCCCACCGGGAAATGATCCTCTCACTCCTGCACACGATCCTGGAAGAACTACAAAAAAAACAGACTTCCTATGAGGAAGTCTGCCAGCATTATCTGTCCATTCTGCTTCTGCAGCTCCACCGGATCACCGGAAAAGAATTCTCCTTTGCGCCGCCAACCGATATCCCCTATGAATGTCAGCGCGCCAAAGCCTACATCGAAGAACACTTCCACGAACCGGTAACACTCGAGCGGATCGCAGCCATCGTCCACTGGGATAAATTCTATCTCTCCCATCAGTTTTCTGCTGCCTTCTCCGTCTCACCGATCAACTACCTGCTACAACTGCGGATCACCCACAGCAAACGATTGTTGTGTGACACCGACTACTCCATCACACAGATCGCCGAGTCCAGCGGATTTTCTTCGCAGAACTATTTTACACAGGCATTCAAAAAACTGGTAGGTGTCTCTCCAAGAGCCTATCGTCAGAAGCACCAGAAATAAATAGTCAAAATCGATCCACAGATCAATTTTTGTTATCTATTGCAGTAAAAAATCAGATGCCGTTACAGTATTTCTGTAGCCTGCATCTGATTTTCTGTTTTTCTATCACTTTCCCGCCTGAGCAACTATACACACAGCCACTCCATCACCACAGCAGCTTCTGAATTTCTTAGATTCTTGCAACTCCCGTATCTCTTGCAGCCTTCGCAACTGCCTCGGCAACCGCCTTTGCCACCCGTTTGTCAAATGGATTGGGAATGATATACTCTGCATTTCTCTCCTCATCCGTGATAATATTTGCGATCGCATATGCAGCGGCTACCTTCATCTCATCGTTGATATCGCTCGCTCTCACATCCAGTGCGCCACGGAAGATACCCGGGAATGCCAGTACATTATTGATCTGGTTCGGGAAGTCACTTCTTCCGGTTCCGATCACAGCTGCACCTGCAGCCTTTGCCTCTTCCGGCATAATCTCCGGTGTCGGGTTTGCCATCGGGAAAAGAATCGGATTCGGAGCCATTGTGCGAACCATTTCCTGTGTCACCGTTCCCGGTGCGGATACACCGATAAATACGTCTGCCCCCTTGATCACATCTGCCAGACTTCCTTTTTCCATGTTCCTGTTGGAGATCTCAGCCATCTCTTCTTTTTCTTTGTTCAGTCCTTCACGGCCTTTGTAGATCGCACCCTTCCGGTCACACATGATCACATTTTTCAGGCCCATACTGATCAGCAGTTTGATGATCGCGATACCGGCTGCACCTGCTCCGGAAGTTACTACTTTGATCTCATCAATCTTCTTTCCGACTACTTTCAGCGCATTGAGCATAGCTGCCATTGTTACCACTGCGGTTCCGTGCTGGTCATCATGAAAGATCGGAATATCACAACACTCTTTTAACTTGCGTTCGATCTCAAAACAACGCGGTGCGGAGATATCTTCCAGATTAACTCCACCGAAACTTCCTGCCAGCAGGCTGACAGTCTTTACGATCTCGTCCACATCTTTGGTGCGCACACACAACGGAAATGCATCCACATCGCCAAATGCCTTGAACAGACAGCATTTTCCTTCCATAACCGGCATACCTGCCTCCGGTCCGATATCACCCAGTCCCAGTACGGCACTTCCGTCTGTAACGACCGCTACCATGTTGTGACGACGGGTATATTTATAAGAAAGATCCACATCCTCTGATATTTTGATGCAGGGTTCCGCAACACCCGGTGTATAGCAGACAGCCAGATCTTCCGGAGTATCCAGTTTTGCACGACTAATCACTTCGATTTTTCCAGCCCATTTTTCGTGTTCCTGTAAAGCGAATTCTTTGTTATCCATGTTTCTCCTCCTGCATATATTGTTATTTCGTAACTATTCAGTAGCCACTGTCCCGCGAGGTGTTTTGACATGAATATGTCAAAATCCCGAGACATACAAGCCAAAATGCCATCACCGAAGGTGATTTACGCGAGCAACGAGTCAAAGTCCGTGCTTGCACGGAACCTTG